>NZ_JAVRBR020000062.1:0-21368 GCF_034531165.2 Dendronalium sp. ChiSLP03b
CCAGCCAATCTCTCTGTTGTGCGAGCGATCGCTCTCAACATCCTCCGCCGAAATGGTCATACTTCCATCACAACTGCGACTAGATTTCTCTCTCATGATATTGACAAACTTCTTGCCCTTGTGGAATGAAACAGCCCTGCCTTAAAAAGGGGGGCTATTTTTCCGTTCACCCCCTTTTTAAGGGGGTCGCCGTAGGCGGGGGGATCTAAATCTAGGATGACCCAACCTTTATCCGAGAAGCGGAATATTGGCTTCACGCCAGACTTTGACTTAAACGGAAATGTGCGGTGGATAGGATTTTTCAAGATGTGTATACACCGTAGCGTTTCTCAGGGGGATTAAGGGTGATATGTTGAGCTTTGAAAAAATTCAAGCCCAATGCAAGCTTTGATACAAGCTAAATTAGTAATCATTGCCTATTTCCCATACTCTGCTCATGACCAACCAAGAACTGCTGGAAATAATTGAACAAGCAGCCAGAGACGAAGTGACAGAATTAGACCTTTCTTATAAAGGTTTAGAAATGCTGCCAGCAGAGATTGCTCAACTCACCAACCTCAGCGTACTTAACCTTCATGGTAATCCAGTCCCCATTCCACCTGAAATTTTAGCGTCAGGCCGTGCTAAAGAAATCCTAGATTTCTATTTCCGTGTGCAAGACCCAAAGGAAACAGAACCTTTATATGAAGCTAAATTTCTCATTGTGGGCGAAGGGGGAGCAGGTAAAACTTCTCTAGCAAAAAAAATCGAAGACGAAGACTACGAACTCCAGTCAGACGAGGAATCAACCCAAGGCATTGATGTGATTCGGTGGCAATTCACATTGCCCACTGGGCAAGAATTTCGTGTCAATATTTGGGACTTTGGCGGACAGGAAATCTACCACCAAACTCACCAGTTTTTCCTTACGGAACGTTCACTCTATGCATTAGTCGCTGATACTCGCAAGGAAAACACAGATTTTTACTACTGGCTAAAAGTTGTAGAACTTTTGAGTGATAATAGCCCTGTCTTAATTATCAAAAATGAAAAACAAAATCGTGAGTGCCAAGTCAATGAGCGGCAATTGCGGGGAGAATTTACTAACCTCAAAAAAATTCTTGCCACCGATTTAGCCACTAATCGAGGTTTAGCCGAGATTAAAAAAACTATTCAGGATTACATCATCAAGCTTCCCCACGTTGGTACTGATTTACCAAAACTTTGGGTGAGAGTTCGAGCCGCCCTAGAAAATTATTCGCGCAATTACATCAGCGTCGAAGAATATTATCATCTTTGCCGAGACAATAAATTAACTGACCGCCGAGACATGCTGCGCCTCAGTCGCTATCTGCACGACCTCGGCGTATGTCTCCACTTTCAAAACGATCCTTTGCTGAAAAATAGAGTTATCCTCAAACCAGAATGGGGTACAACTGCCGTCTACAAAGTTCTGGATAATCAGACAATCAAGAAAAATCAGGGTTATTTTACCCAAAACAATCTAGCCGATATTTGGCAAGAAGTTGAATATGCCGACATGCGAGATGAACTACTGCACCTGATGAAGCGGTTCAAGCTGTGCTACGAAATTCCTGGTAGTCCCGGCAGTTATATTGCACCTCATCTACTTTCCGCCAACCAGCCTGATTACAACTGGGATAAATCTAATAATCTTATCCTGCGCTATAGCTATGAATTCATGCCTAAAGGAATTCTCACCCGTTTTATTGTCGAGATGCATGGTTATATTGAGGAACAAAGGCTGGTTTGGAAAACAGGTGTTGTTCTCAGCAAAGACCAAACCCGCGCAGAAGTAATTGAGTACTACAATCAACGGGAAATTAAACTTCGCCTCACAGGAAACCGCAAGAAAGAACTGTTAGCAATCATCATCCATGAATTTGACAAAATTCATAATTCTTACGATCCCCTAAAATACCAGACCCTTGTTCCCTGCAACTGTGAAAGTTGTAAGCATAGTCAAACGCCTCATTCCTATCCTTTAAAAGTGCTGCGTGAGTTCCGTGACGTTAAGAAAAAATACGAAATTCAGTGCCAAATCAGTGCGGATATGGTGGATGTCCGAAGATTAATTGACGATGTTTTAGAAACTGATAATAATTTACCAACATCTATGGTAGAACCTGTAATCAGAAATCAAGTTTTTATTAGTTACAGCCGTCAAGACCAGGAGTGGTTTGATAAACTCCAGACCTGGCTCAAACCAATGATTCGCAAACAAACGCTGCAAGTGTGGGACGATACCAAAATTAAACCGGGTACTATATGGCGCGAAGAAATTAAAAATGCTATGGCAGCAGCAAAAGTAGCAATATTAATGGTTAGTCCTAACTTTTTGGCATCAGATTTCATTGCCGACAATGAGTTACCCCCATTGTTAGATGCTGCTGAAACCGAAGGACTCACCATTATCTGGATACCCTTAAGTTATAGCCTTTATGAGGAAACAGAAATTGAAAAATATGGCGCAGCGCACCCTCCCAGCCAACCTTTAGATACTTTGAAGCCAGAAGAACAAAATAGAGTCTGGGTGGATATTTGTAAAAAGATTAAAGCAGCAGCAAATTGAGTCAATTGATGACTGAGTAATTCGTAATTCCTATTTCATAATTAAAAATCTGTTGATAAGTAGCATAGACGCTTGCAGCTTATTGTTAATCATTCCCTTCCGAATACCATCATTCAACCTCAAAACTCAAAAGTTCCACTTCAGAACACGAACTTCCGACCTCATAACACTAACAGCCTAGCAAAAAGCTCGAAACTTCCCCTTCATAACTCGAAGTTTCACCTTCAGAACACCAACGTTGAGCCTCTGAACTCGAAAGTTCAACTGAATAACCTGAAACTTTCCCTTCCGAACTCAAATGTTGGACTTCAGATGTCAAAGTACCGAGCAAAAAACTGAAAATTTGGGTTAAAAGAGATATAGCTTACTGGCATCAGGGTTAGACAATGAGTGAAACTCAAACCCAGTTACCGACGGATATATGGATTCCTGCTTCTTGGCACGAATATTTACAAACACTTGCCGACTTCCTGAACGATCAAGGGAAAAGTTATTACTACAAAGGACACATGAGGCTGGAGATGCCACCAGTTAGCTTTGATCATGGTCAAGACCATGTGGTAATTATATTTGCTGTAACTCTATTTGCCACACTTAAAGGAATTCCAGCCACAGGTTTAGACACCACGACTTTTCGTAAAACTGGAATTCAGGACTGTCAGCCAGATGTGGCTTATTACCTTAGAGAACGCGCCCAAACTATCCCATTTAGTACAGGAATTGTCAACTGCGATCGCTACCCTGCACCGGATTTGGTGATTGAGATTGCTAAAACATCTCTACTGGATGACTTGGGTACAAAGCGAAGTCTCTACGAAGAATTAGGCGTTACTGAATATTGGGTAGTAGATGTGCAGAATGCTCAAATCATCGCCTATGCTATGGCAGACCAGGGTAGTAAACGTATTCAAGAATCACAGGTTTTGCCTGGATTGGTAATTGCAATTTTAGAAGAAGCCTTACGCCGTAGTCGCGAAATGAGTCAATCTGAAGTTGGCGCTTGGTTACTAAGCCAGTTTCAGCAAGCCTGAATTTCTCACAAATAACTAATAACAGTCTTGACTATAAAATGTGCAACTAAGACGCACAGTAGCTTTTCGTCGCCATTACCTTATAAAATTATGAATAGTAATATTAAAATTTGTAAATATAAGCATCAATGTCTAACGTTTTTATTGACAAAAATCAACCTCGTGTCATCGTCATTGGTGCAGGAATAGGAGGACTGACTGCTGGGGCATTATTAGCCCGTAGAGGTTACAGCGTCTTAATCTTAGACCAAGCCCTTGTACCAGGAGGCTGTGCTTCTACATTTAAACGCCAAGGATTTACCTTTGATGTCGGAGCGACTCAGGTAGCAGGGTTGGAACCAGGGGGAATTCATCACCGCATATTTTCAGAACTGGAAATAGACTTACCAGAAGCAACGCCTTGTGACCCTGCTTGTGCAGTGTATCTTCCTGGGGAGACGACACCAATCAACGTCTGGCGTGACCAACAGAAATGGCAAGAAGAACGACAAAAACAGTTTCCCGGTAGCGAACCCTTCTGGCAATTGATGGCAACTTTATTTAATGCTAGTTGGGAATTTCAAGGACGCGACCCAGTACTACCGCCGCGTAACTTGTGGGATTTGTGGCAATTAACTCAGGCAGTGCGTCCCAGTACATTCATTACTGCACCCTTCACTTTGTTTACGGTAGGAGATGCTTTACGGTTGTACGGACTGGGAAATGACCAACGCCTGAGAACATTTCTGGATTTGCAATTGAAGTTGTATTCTCAGGTAAATGCCGAAGAAACAGCATTGCTGTATGCCGCAACAGCGTTGAGTGTATCCCAACTACCCCAAGGATTGTTTCACCTCCAAGGTAGTATGCAAGTACTAAGCGATCGCCTAGTGCAAGCCTTAGAAAGAGATGGTGGCAAGTTGTTGATGCGCCATACTGTAGAACATATCAAAGTAGAAAATGGTAAAGCCAGTGCCGTTGTCATCAGAAATCAGAAAACTGGTGAAGTCTGGACAGAAGCCGCCGACCATGTAGTTGCCAATGTTACTGTGCAAAATTTAGTGCAACTATTAGGTGATAATGCTCCATCAGGTTATAAACAGCGCGTGGAAAAACTGCCTCAAGCATCGGGGGCGTTTGTTGTCTATTTGGGCGTAGATGCCAGCGCCGTACCCCTTGAGTGTCCTCCCCATCTGCAATTTATGTACGATGCCAATGGGCCAATTGGCGAGAATAATTCCCTGTTTGTCTCTGTCAGCCATCCTGGAGATGGGCGCGCCCCAGATGGGAAAGCTACAATTATCGCTTCTTCATTTGTAGACCCTACACAGTGGTGGCGTACAAAAGATTACCAAGGACTAAAACAAAAGTATACTCAAGAAGCGATCGCTCGTCTTGCCCAATACTTTTATTTGAAACCAGAAACGATTGTTTATCAAGAAGCCGCCACACCTCGCACATTTGCCCATTTCACAGCCCGCGATCGCGGTATAGTTGGTGGCATCGGTCAAAGGATACCCACCTTTGGCCCCTTTGGTTTTGCCAATCGCACACCCATCAACCATTTGTGGTTGGTTGGTGACTCCACCCATCCAGGTGAAGGTACTGCTGGGGTAAGTTACTCAGCGCTAACAGTAGTTCGGCAAATCGAAGCAGAATTGAAACGATGAGGGTATATTTACACTAGCCTTACAGGATGCGGCTTGTCATACCAAAATCTTCGCAGATAGCTAAAGATGGCGTACAATTCAGTATTCTTAATGTGCTAAAATCTACGCTAAGCTGGATAAATGAATTACGAAACAGCTCGCAACCTCCTAGTATCCCAGACAACAACAACCGAAGAAAACCCGGATGCCCTGTTGATGCGGATGAAACAGGGAAAGCCACCAGTGCCAGGTCAAATTACCTCGATTTTATTAGCATTGAAAGTTGTATTTGAAGGACTCAAAGAAGCCTCAAATCTAGACAGAGAATTAGTTTTTGCCCTTTACCAGTTAGGCGTTAAGGCTCCACAGATATTTGTAGCGGGGCGTAAAGCTGGGATTGATTGGCCGCCGCTACTCAAGGAAGATTTGCTAAGAATTTCTCTAGCTACAGAAAGTATCTTTTCTGGTGTATGGCAAACCCCACCAATTGGAGGGTTCGGGGGATACTAGGAAGACTGAAGTATAAAATATTTTATAATTCAGCCTTTTACCTTCATCCTTTTACCTAGTTCGCAGTTCGCTTTCCAATTTATCTAGATCCGTTTTGAGAAAAACAGTCATTTGTCCAGTGAAAGCTTTACCGCCACGGGGTTGCGCAATTTCCATCCAATAGGCATAGCGATCGCCTACTCGTAATTCTCCTTTTAAAGCTTCCCTAATCGGAGTTTTGGCAAGACGAGCCGAGTTAATCGCACTCTGATTAGGATACTCGTACATCACCTGAGCGCGGTTAAAGTCTTGATAGATATCTAAACCATAAATCACCCGTAAGGATTCTTGCAGGCGCTGAAATGACATCCCGTTAATGGCATCGTACATAGCAAGGCGTTCATAACGAATTCTGCCTCGGTCTTTGGTAAATTCCACCTTCCCAGGAGGCAACACCGAGGCTTGAAAAGTGAATCGTTGTGCAGCTGTATCGCTCTTTTGCACATATAATTGTTCTCCATTTCCAGGGCGTAGCGTGGGATGGGCTTTCATCCAAGTACCGACTTCCTCTGTACTTTGTCCTGGTAAAGCATTAGCTTTAGAATCAAAAACTATTCCCACGCACAGCCAGGGAACTAGAGAAAAAGGCAAAATCAAACGATTAACCAGAGATTTTTTTAGCATTTTCCTATACGGGACTTACATGGAAATTCCCCAATTCGCAGGGGTTAACCATAGTTTTCCCGTTTTAGAAGAAAATCAACTCATAACTTTCAACTCGTAACACTGTTGCGTTTTTCTCTACTAACAGAGTATCTTTACGTGAGCTTTTTCTGATTTTCTCAACATCCTCTTAGGCACACCGAATGGTAAAGCTTTTCTTTTCCTACCTGCCCGTGCTGTGTTGAAGCACTTGGAAGAACTAAAACGCCCATATTTAACGGCTGTGGAAGAAAAGCTGTTGAGTCTTTTGGAGGCGGGGTATGGGAATGAGATAACCCACTAAACAGCTTTGGCAATATGGCATCCAATGTCTTCCGAAAGAAACTCTCTATTAGAATTCTTGTTGTAGTGCCTATTTTTTTCCCTACATGTTTACCACTACACATTTTTATTCAAACTATTTTAAGTATTTTATTTGATTGATAAAATCCACTTTTTTCTGACTTCTTGCGAGTGAGGTGGCTGTATCAATATTGTTCAATTTGACAGATAAAATCCAGTATGAGTGATGTTATGTAACAAAAGCCAAAAAGCCTACTTTGTCTCTAATTCTGCTTTACGGAATCATCGCCACCTTAATTACCTTACGTGCCTTCATGTCACAAAACACCTGTTCCAAATCTTTCAAAGACCGCCGTTCGCTAATAAGTAATTCAAAAGGAATTCTACGACTAGCTATGAGTGCAAGCGCCGATCGCACGTACTCTGGTTTATTGTGAAACACACCTTTTAGGTTAAGTTCGCTGTAATGTAGCTGTTCTGTGTTGACTGTAATAGTCGTATCTCTGGGACAACCACCAAATAAATTGACGGTTGCACCAGGACGGGCACAAGCGATCGCAGTTTCCCAAACACTAGGCACGCCAGTCGCTTCAATTACTACATCTGCACCCCAGCCTTGGGTAAGTTCTTTCACCACACTGGGAATATCCGAGATTTGATGATAATTAAATGTCTTAACTGCACCAAGTTTTTCACCAATTTTTAGCCTGTGGTCATTACCTCCCCATAGCAGTACCTCAGCAGTATCTGCCAAAGCAGCTATAAACATTAGCCCGATCGCTCCATCTCCCAAGACAACTACTTTATCTTTGGCTTTGACGTTGGAACGGGCTACTCCATGCAACACACAAGCTAAAGGTTCCGTCATGGCTGCCAATTCAAATGGCAATTCATCGGGAATTGGCAACAAATTATGCTCTACTATCGGTGCGGGAATTTTTAGGTACTCGGCAAAAGTGCCGTTATTCCACGTCAAGTTTGGACATAGCGAATATTCTTGGCGTTGACAAAAAAAGCATTTTATGCACGGTGCAGAATTATTTGCGACGACGCGATCGCCTACTTGCCAACCCGTAACGCCTGCGCCCACAGCCACAATTTGTCCTGCGGCCTCATGACCAAACAAAGTCGGTGGTTTTAGCATCTTTGCATGACCACCACGTCGCCAGACTTTTAAATCTGTACCACAAGTTGTAGCTGCCCCTACTTGAATTACTACTTCGCTATCTGCTGGAGTAGGATCGGCTACCTGCTCTAGGCGTAAATCTTCTTGACCATAAAGCAATGCTGCTAACACAGCTTTCGACCTAAATTAATTAGCTTCACCTGATTCTATCAGGTCGAGCTGCTAGCGATCAAAACTAAATTAGGGAACTCCAAGCAATAAATTATCTCTCTTAAAGTTGTTGATTGTTCGCAGTCATCAGTCAACAATTACAAAGAAATATTTTTTTACTTAGAAATCCCTTATTTTTGGGTTTTGAGTTTTGAGCTAAAACTGCTTATGCCTTTATCAGTTCAAAAGTGTGAAAATTTAGCTATTCACCGTTGACTGGGGAAGAACTCCGGTATTCCGGATTTCCACATTAGGTAAGCGATTGACTGTTAAAAGGGGTACTTCTTGTCTGCAAGACAGACAAAACCAATATAGTTCACCGTGACGAATATGACGCAGGAGGGAACCACCGCAACACGGACAGTTATTGGCTCTCATACTCATACTGATTTCCTCCTTGAAAAAATATTCTTGTTTAAGACAGAAAAAAAATTTGTTGATTAAAGCTGGATTTTAGCGGCATGGATGTAACCGTTTAAATTAATGCGGTTTTTGATAATTTGCTCGTAAACCGCTTCATAATCGCTAACCATTTGGCTAACGCTAAATTTGTTTTGTACATATTCTCGACATGTTTGCCGATTCAGTTCCAAAGCAGGAGAAATCATTGCCGCTATTTCTTCATAACTTTGGCAGACAAAACCTGTTTCACCGTGAACAAGCACTTCCTGCACAGAACCTAAATTCATGGCTATTACTGGCGTACCAGTTGCCATTGATTCAATCATCACTAAACCAAAAGGTTCCTGCCAGTTAATAGGAAAGAGAGTTATTGCAGCATTGCCCAGAAGTTCAGCTTTTTCGGCATGGTTGATTTCGCCTAGATATTCAATTTGCTGACCATCAATATGGGGGGCAATCTGTTGTTCAAAAAACTTCGAGTCTACTACATCAACTTTTCCTGCCATTTTCAAACGCCAACCAGTCTGCTTAGCAATGGCGATCGCATGTTGTGGCCCCTTTTCTGGAGAAAAGCGTCCTAAAAATGCTAAGTATGCTGGTTCTTTTGGTTGAGCTACAAATGGATAATCTGCTGGCTCAATTCCGTTATAAACTGTGCCGACGTAGTTTAAATTAATTTGCCGCTGAGCGTTACTAATGCTGACGTATGATTGTTTTTGATGGTGGCTAAATACGTAACGGTTATCTTTTGTGAAATTGCCGTGCAGAGTATGCACTGTGGGAGTTGATACCAAACTCGCCAAAGGTAATGCCGAAATCCCTACATGAGAATGGATAATATCGAATTCCGCAGCTTGTTGGTAAACTTGGCTCAGTTCTAGTGTTTCGTACGCTGCATACTCTTGAATATTTTCGTCTAAGCGCAATGCACGCGGATAAACTGCTTTTAAATGAGCTAAGGTTTGAGAATCGCCAGTGGCAAATAAAATTACCTCATGGCCGCGACGAACTAGTTCATCGGTCAAGCGACTCACTACCAGTTCAATTCCTCCATAACTAGGAGGTGGAACTCGTTCCCACAAGGGGGCAACTTGAGCGATTTTCATAAAGTTGTTTTGGTTCAGCCGATAGAATTGTCCTCAAATTTAAGACTGAATATTATCTTAAGAGGACAAAGCATTTGTACTCACTTTTTTGACATTTAAATTAACCTAAATGACTCCTAAGAGTACAATCTTTGGTTAAACGTATTGCTAACCACTATCAATAAAATTTAAGACCTTCAGCAATAGCCGCTAGACGACTACACTTTTAAAATATAGCTTACGTTTCACTAGTTTCATCTATCTTGGGGATCATAAACCAGTAAAATATTTTGTAGCAGAACTTACAAATTCCAAAATTTTGTAGTTAAAACTACTAAAAATATAGCTGAAATCAATTTTTGCGAATGTTCATTTAGGGTAAATAAGGGAAAAGAAGCGGAATTTAAAACAATCTTAAATAATTCTAAAATTTCCTAATTGAAAATTGATAATTTATGTGGACTGCTAATAATTAACTGATGAAAATTGCTACTTGGAATGTCAACTCGATTCGCATTCGTCTACAACAGGTTATTGATTGGTTAAGTCAAAATCCTGTTGATGTCCTTTGTTTGCAAGAAACGAAAGTTATTGATACAGATTTTCCGCGATCGCCCTTTGAAAACCTGGGCTATCAACTTTATTTATCGGGACAAAAGGCTTATAACGGTGTAGCCCTAATTAGTCGCCAACCACTGATAGATGTAACTACTGGTTTCACAGCAATTTTGCCAAATCTCGATCCAGAATGGAACGAGCAAAAACGGGTAATTACAGGCGTAATTGATGGTATTCGGATTGTGAATCTTTATGTACCTAATGGTGCAGCAGTAGGAAGCGAGAAATACGAATTTAAGCTGCGTTGGTTGACAGTGTTGCGAGAGTATTTGCGAACGCTTCTATTGTCACAACGTGCTATCTGTGTGTGCGGCGACTTCAACATCGCCTTAGAAGCTAAAGATATTCACGAAAAAGTGAATCCAGCAAATCACATTATGGCATCTGAACCAGAGCGACAAGCTTTAAGAGATATTCTCGAACTAGGATTTGCCGATGCTTTTCGTAAATTTACCATCGAAGGCGGATATTACAGTTGGTGGGACTATCGCGCTGCCGCCTTTCGACGCAACCTAGGTTGGCGAATCGATCATCACTATCTCACACCAGTGCTGTACGAAGGTGCGAAAAATTGCATTATGGATATCACACCCAGAAAATTGACTCAACCTAGCGACCATGCACCAGTAATTGTCGAATTTGAAATTTGAGATTGAAAATTTTAGATTAGATACTGGGGACTAGAGATTGGGGACTAAAGATTGGGGACAAACTTTACCTAATAGCCAATACCTAATCTCTAATCCCCAATACCCAATCCCTAATCCTTAATCATTATGTTTCTGGTAACTGGGGCCACAGGAGGAATCGGTCGCCGAGTTGTGCGACTCCTACGCCAACAGGAGAAGTCAGTACGGGCATTTGTCCGCCTCACGTCGCCTTACAGCGAGTTAGAACACCGGGGAGCAGATATCTTTATCGGTGATTTGCAGTTGCAAAAAGATATCCAGAAAGCTTGTCAGGGTGTTCAGTATATTATTAGCGCTCACGGTTCTGATGGCGATGCTCTATCCTTAGACTACCGTGCCAACATAGAACTGATTGAGCAAGCCAAAGTCAACGGAGTACAACACTTTGTATTTATTTCCGTGTTGGGAGCCGACCGCGGGTATGAGGATGCACCCGTATTCAAAGCCAAACGGGCGGTAGAGCAATATCTACAAGCTAGTGGCTTGAATTACACTATTTTACGCCCAGCTGGATTAGCATCTAACTTACTGCCCTTAGCAGAACGGTTTCGTGAAACGGGGTTGTATCTGCTCATCGGCGACCCCAAAAACCGGACATCGATTGTGAGTACAGATGACTTGGCAAGGATAGTGGTGGATTCAGTGACAGTAGAAGGCGCTCGCAACCATATATTATCAGTTGGAGGCCCGGAGATTTTATTGCGTGAAGATATTCCCCGGATTTTTAGTCGTGTCTTTAGCAAAGAACCAATAGTAATTAACTCACCACTATTTGTTGTTGATGGCTTACGGAGTGCCTTTGGTTTATTTAATCCCCAAGCACAAAAAGCTTTGGGAACCTATCGTACATTGTTATCCAATGAGTTTTTCTGTACAAAAGAGGAGATAGCCAACTTAGAGAAGATTTTCAACTTCCAATTGGAAACCTTGGAAAGTTTTTTACGACGCTATTTAGCAGTTTGAATTTATTTAGTTGTCAGTTGTCAGTTGTTGGTTGCATGAGAGTTTACAACTACTGACTACTGACTACTGACTACTGACCACTGACTACTGACCACCAACTAATCTAAAATTTTATGAAAAATTCCCTAGTTGCAAACGCTACTCAAGCACGTCAGACAAAAGAGCGATTCGCTAAACCAGAAGACCAACTCTCTTACGAATTGGGTAAGGCTGTACAGGAATTGCCGCCGTTGTATACGAGATTGTTAGCAGGAACGATTAGCTTAGTAGTATTTGGGGTAATTGCTTGGGCGAACTTCTCGGAAATAGATGAAGTTGCGATCGCACCTGGGGAGTTAATTGCTTCTACCCAAGTGCGACCAGTAACATCCTTGGGTAATGGGTCAATTTTAGCGGTGAAAGTGAAAGAAGGCGATCGCGTTAATAAAGATCAAATCCTGGTTCAACGCGACCCTGATTTGCAACAAACAGATGTTAGCCGTCTCGCTAGAACTAGCAAGTTGATTCAAGAAGACTTGCAGCGTTTGGATGCAGAACGCACCGGAGCTAAAACTGCTGGTACAAAATTGCAAGATGAACTTTTAAGTTCGCGGTTAAGAGACTACCAAGCGCGTCAAGCTGCGGCAGAAGCAGAAGCAAATCGCCAAAAAGCACTCATAGATCAGGCAAAAGTACGCTTGACGCGGTTGCAGGAAAACCAAGCTAATGCCAAAACTAGCTTTATCAACGCCAAAGACAACTTAGTTAATGCAGAAAGTATCCTTGACAAAGTTGAAAATGGCCTAGCGATCGCTCAAAGTAGAGAAAAAAGCCTACGCACTTTAGTTACTTCTGGTGCTGCCCCTAGAGTCGATTATCTTGATGCCCAAGAAAGATTAAATCGTGCCAACACAGAAGTCACTAGAGCAAAAGATGAGATAGTCAACGCCCAAAATAAAATAACAGAAGCTCAAGACAGAGTAGAATCCTTAGCAAAAGATATTGCTGCCCAAGTTCAAGAAATCCGCCAAGCCGAACAAGCTTATCAAGCTGCTTTCAGTCAAGCACAACGTTTAGCATCCGAGCGCCAAAGTGAAATTTTGACTCAGATAAATAAGCGCAAAGAAGAACAGACCAACATTATTGGTCAGCTAGAACAGGCGAGAAAACAGGAAGCAGTAGAAACGATTAAAGCTCCAGTTGCAGGCACAATTTACAAAGTTAAGGCAACTAGAGGCCCGGTACAAGCAGGTGAAGAATTGCTGTCAATTTTGCCAGAAGGCGAAGAAATGTTGCTAGAGGTGAAAGTCCTCAATCGCGATATAGGCTTTATTCGTCAAGGCATGAAGGCAAAGGTAAAAATGTCAACTTTTCCTTTCCAGGAATTTGGCACTGTTGATGGTGAAGTGGTACAAGTTAGTCCCAATGCAATTGTAGATAAAGAATTAGGTTTAATTTTCCCCACTAGAATTCGCCTAAGTAAACATTCAATAAATGTGCGCGGTCAGGAAGTTACATTTACTCCAGGGATGGCTGCTAATGGTGAAATTATCACTCGTAAGAAGTCAATCTTGACATTCATAATCGAGCCTGTGACTCGCCGATTTAGCGAAGCTTTTTCTGTAAGGTAGTTTAAGTGGGGAGCAGGCTTGTCTTCCTTGTCCCCTTTGTCCCTATATTCCCCAGTCCTCAGTCCCAACTTTAAAACCGCCCCAACCATCTTTGATATTGATCTAGCTGTTTTTGGAGTTGAGTAAACTGATTTAACATTTTTTCCAGATCGGTACTATTGTTATTGTCATCATCCTTGCCTGTATTATTGTTAGTGCTTAAAGTGCTTTCGTAGTATTGAAATTGCGACCAGCTTTCTGGATTTACCAATGTACTTGTGCTTGCAGGTGTGGAGACATCTTTAAAACTAGAAGTTGTAGTATTGCTCTGGCTTAAAGATTGGACGTTGAAACTTTTAGCTTCAACTGGTGTATGTGTCGGTATCTCTGCGTAGACGTGTAGCGACTTGTCGTTAGACATCGCTTGATGCATAACAGAGCTGATGTTGAGCGAGCTAACTTCAGAGGTTGAGGTTGCTGCTTGTGTACTGTTTCCTGCTGTTTCTGTGATGATTTGACGCACTTGAGCATCAGTCAGGTTGGGGTTAGCACTTAACATCAGCGCAACTACACCCGCAACATGAGGAGTAGCCATAGATGTACCGCTATAAGTTGCATACTGATTACCTGGAACTGAAGAGTAGATATCGACTCCTGGGGCTGTGACGTAGGCGATTTGATTTGTTCCGGCTCGGTTGGAGAAGTCAGCTATGTTATTATTCCTATCCACTGCCCCAACAGCAATTCCCGACTTGTTTGCATAGCTAGCAGGATAGTCTGGTGATGATTCGCCGTCATTACCTGCTGCCATAACAACAATTACTCCTTTGCTACTGGCATATTCAACAGCGGACTTGAGAGTACTGCTGGAATAATAGCCACCCAAGCTGAGGTTAATCACATTTGCTCCATTGTCCACGGCATAATAAATGCCTTTAGCGATCGCACTATAGGAGCCAGAACCAGATTCATTCAAAACTTTGACAGGCATAATCTGAGAATTATAGGCAATGCCAGTCACACCGTAGCCATTATTCTCACCTGCGATCGTGCCAGAAACATGAGTACCATGACCGTTGTCGTCTAATGTGTTGTTGTTGTTATTTGAAAAGTTCCAGCCTTGGACATCATCAATATAGCCATTGCCATCATCGTCTATACCGTTACCAGCAATTTCTTTGGTATTTGTCCAGATATTATTTTTTAAATCCTCGTGATTATAATCAACTCCAGTATCGACGACAGCGACAATAACACCTTGACCTGTATATCCATTTGCCCAAGATTCTGGGGCGTTAACAAGGTCTGCTCCCCAATTATTCCCACCTAGGTTAGGAACATCAGCAAAAGTATTTTGACCTGCGGCTTTACTGACTGCCGCTCCTGCATTTACCAAGCCATAGCCATTGGTAGAGTTATAATTTCCGGTGCTTTTAGCGGTAGCAGTAGCATCACTAGTAGTTTCTGGGTAATAGCTACTGCTACTTCTGAGGTTCAAGCTATAGTCATTCTGGACATGAAAAGTATCTACTGAGGAGATAGAAGTGGAATTTAGCCCGTTATGAGAAAGTAATTTGCTACTAGTGTCATTCATGGGCATAAGTTTTTATCCTCAAATAGATTAATTATTTTTTGACAGCATTAACTGTTAAAACCTTTTGCTCAAGGTTTTAAAGTCGGAATTTGCCTCCTTTGCCAATAATTACTATGAAATTAAATAGGATTTTGCTGTTTTTTTTACAAAAATATGATGTGAATTTTGATTGTTGTGGAACCAAGATTTTAATTAAATTTAGTATTAGCTTTAACAGCAAATCACGCAGTCAAAAAACTAGTATTTTTAACTGTTTTCATGCATATTTCAAGATTTATCTAAACTATTTTACTATCTAGAAAAACTACTAAATATCATAATTATCGAGCAATATTTTGCTTTTTTTCCTGTTGTTCAACATCAGTATCACTTCGCACAGCAACAATACTATGTTTACCGCTATCCGCACTTTCATAGAATCTCAGCGGGAAGCTAAGGTATTTTGTACTATTAGGTCTGGTTGAACAACAGCAAGAGCGATCGCCTCAAATGTAGTGTATTACGTGTTAGTGCAGTAATAATAGCAACTGATAAATTAACTGTATATTTTGTGATAAATGCCCTCAAACTTACTAAATCAAGGGCATTTCCAATTTAAACTTTTTGTAGAAATCCTGGAATTACTTGCAAAAGCAACTGTCACAAGTAATTGCTCTGAGAATATGCCGCTCAGCATCATCGCATAGTAACAAACTCTTCAGCAGAAGTAGGATGAATTCCCACAGTGGCATCAAAGTTAGCTTTGGTAGCACCCATCTTCACAGCGATCGCTACCCCTTGAATAATCTCTGCGGCATAGTCTCCGACCATATGTGCCCCTAGCACTTTATCGGTTTTTTGATCGACTACTAGCTTCATCATGGTTTTTTCGTCTTTACCAGCTAGGGTATAGTACATCGGTCGAAAGCGACTCCGATAAATTTTTACCGCATCACCATACTGTTCCCTAGCTTCTGCCTCAGTCATACCCACAGTTGCAGCTTCTGGTGTCGAGAAGACTGCTGACGGCACATTTTCATAACTCATCGTGCGAGACTTGCCACCAAATACAGTGTCTGCAAATGCCCGACCTTCATTAATTGCAACTGGAGTTAGGTTAATTTTGTTCGTACAATCTCCCACTGCATAGATATTCTCTTCGGTTGTGCGGCTGTATTTATCAACGACAACAGCCCCATCATGAAGTTTAACTTTAGTATTTTCTAAACCTAGGTTGTGGGTATTCGGTTTGCGACCAACCGCAGCTAAAGTTACAGCATCAGTAACTATTGTCTCTTCTTTAGCTTTATCATCTTTACTAAGTATAACCTTCACTCCTTCAGTGGTTTTGTCGATCGCAATCAGCTGAATTTTGTTGAGAATCTGAACCCCGTGATTAATCATTCCTTGCTGCACTTCGGTTCGCAAATCCTCATCGAAACCGCGCAAAATCTTCTCACCGCGAATCACCTGAGTGACTTCAGTTCCCATACCGTTGAGAATGCAAGCGAATTCTGTACCAATATAACCTCCCCCCAAAATTACCATTCGCTGGGGCTGTTCTTTCAGGTGAAAAATATCATCGGAGGTAATGGCATGTTCAATTCCCAAAATGTTTGGCTTGATGGGATGTCCACCCACGGCAATCAAAACTTTGTCTGCGGTCACTTGGTGTTGGCGTAGCCCGCCGGAGCCATCGCCGACTAAAAGTGTATGGGCATCAACAAATTTAGCATATCCATGCAATAGCTCCACTTTGGAGTTATCCAGCATCTTTTGATAAATCCCATTTAAGCGAGTCACTTCATTATTGACTACCGTAATCATCTTTTCCCAATCGAGCGAACTTTTGACTGGACTCCAGCCGTATCCTTGAGCATCCTCAAACAAGTCAGGAAAATGAGAAGCGTAGACCATTAACTTTTTGGGGACACAACCACGATTGACGCAGGTTCCACCTAGGCGGTCAAACTCAGCAATCCCTACTTTTGCACCATATTCTGCGGCTCGTCTGGCAGTGGCAATACCACCGGAGCCTGCACCAATTACAAATAGGTCGAAATCGAGCTTCATGTGTCCCCCAGGTTCTAAATTTCTAGTAGGAGCGTACAGATAACTGTCCACTCCTACATAATGTGGATGTGTGAATTATGAAATTGTGGTGAAAGTTACACAGCGATGCCCTCTCCTGTCGGAGACGCTGCGCGAACGGCAACGTCTTCTCCTTCGGAGACGCTATCGCGAACGACGAACGCAGTCTTTGCTTCTTTTAGGTAAGCTAGCATGGTGTCTGCATCCGAGACTTCAAACGGATCGGTAAGGCAAACATCCTCATAACCTGACTCTATGAAAAACTTTTCGATTTTGCCGTCATCAACCACCATCGAATAACGCCAAGAACGCATTCCAAAGCCCAGGTTAGATTTATCAACTAACATTCCCATTTTGCGGGTAAACTCACCATTGCCATCAGGAAGCAAGAAAACATTTTTAGCTCCTTGCTGTTTACCCCATTGGAACATAACAAAGGCATCATTTACAGATATACAGATTACCTCATCAATTCCCAAAGCTTTGAATTCTGAGTAAAGTTCCTCATAACGGGGCAGGTGCGAGGTGGAACAAGTAGGAGTAAAAGCCCCAGGCAATGAAAACACAACTACCCGCTTACCACCGAAAATTTCTTGACTGGTGCGGTCTTGCCAACGGTAGGGATTGGGGCCAGGAATAGACTCATCGCGGACACGGGTTTTAAATACAACGTTGGGAACTCTTTCGATCACAGCCATAATAGACCTCCTAATAGGTGGATTTGTAGGCGATTAATAACATGGGGCGGTTGTAAACCAGAATAATTCTGACTTAATAAATATTCAATAGTTATATATACTTAAACATTTTAATAAATAAAACTTCAGATAGATTCAGTTTTAAAAATAAATATAATAAATAAAAGAAATATAAAATATCACAGCAAATATGCAGCAACAAGCAAACGCAATTATTCAAACTTTAAAGTCTAGGGGTTTGAGGGTGACTCCTCAGCGGTTTGCAGTCTATGCTAATTTGTTATCTCGTGCCGATCACCCCACAGTTGAGCAAATCTTGACCGACCTCAACAAAGATTTTCCAGTTTCATCGCAGGCAACAATCTATAGTTCCTTGCAAACCTTACGAGAAGCGGGTTTAGTGCGGGAGGTTCTCTTAGAAGAGGGGGTTTCTCGTTATGATGCCAATGTTAAACCCCATCATCACTTCTGCTGTCGCCAATGCGGTGCAATTGAAGATATTGCCTGGAATACTTTTCAATGTGTAGAGCTTAAGAGCCTGCGCCCTGGTTTGCGTGGTGAAACCTACGAAGTCACGGTTCAAGGTTTGTGCGATCGCTGTACTAACTAATATTTTTAAGTAGAATATTAACCTGAGGAAACCCCTTTATTTTTCAGCCCATCGCTTGACGGTGGCTTTGAACTCATTTCGCTATCTAACCCCAAACGCATTTCTAGCTCTGCTATTCGTTCGCGCAGTGCTTGGTTCTCTTGTTCTAGCCTCTCTATTTTTCGATCTTTTTCTTCTCAGCAGTTACTATTTATTTGAGAATAAACAAAAACGATCGCTCCAGATATTTGCTGATGCGATCGCTTTTTCTTATCTATACTATACAACTCCTAATTTTTTCCATTCGGTCGCTGAATAATCGTTTCTATAACGCGCCGCTTTGCCTTCGGATCGATCCCTACCAAGCGGACATACTCGCCGCTATATTCAGCTAGATGTGATTCTAAAGTCGAGATAGCATCAGACTCGGCATCGATATGAATAGTACCGCAACTTTGCCATGAACCTGTGCGGAAGCGGCGCTCATCTACGTGTTCAAAGGTAATTTTGTGACCTTGAGATAAAATTTGCCGGATCTGTTCTTGTGTTTCTAGGGTTAAATGGGTACTAGAAACTTCTTGCTTTTGAGATCCATTGGTTGACGGCTGATTACTAGGTTTCTCAGCAGGGGAAGGTGCAGATTGATAATTTCTGCCTCGATTCAGTCGATTGTACTGATCGACTAATTGGGAAGTTTCCACCCGTTTTTGTTCGCCAACCATGAAGTTACCAGACTCGATTAAGTGAGACAAGCTGAAATTTGGCTTTTTAAATTCTGGTGGCCCTTCTGTACTGTTCACCACACGCAGGGAAATTCGCTCAAAACCTATTTCATGAATAAAGTTGCGGATTTGTTCGTCATAAATTCGCGATCGCAAAGCACTAAAAAAGTCTATTGACTGATTGGCAAAAGTATCAACCAGCTGTTCAATTTCCCGTTGCGATAGTTCATCCGGTTCAAAAATCCCTTTGACAATTCCCACCTTATCATCTCGGTCTGGTTCCCAATAAAATTTCTCCATCCGACCATCCCGAATTAATGGTGCATAAAGAGTGGAAAAATCATTGCCTGTGACAATAATCGGCACGCGACACAAAGGTGTGGAATCGTAGCTTCCAGGCAACTGCACATCTGTGGGATTATCAGCAATATTCATCAGTGTGGCATTCACCAGCTGAGTATTTACTGTATATTGAGTGCCTTCATCAAAGCGTCCAGCACCTGCATCTAAATCATTAATCATCAGCACGCACATTTTACCGCGCACCTTGATTAATTCTGCTGTTTCCCGATAACGCAGACGAATCAACCGCGCTGGATCTCCTGCATCTGGACTTTCCAATTCTCCACCAGATATCAAGGTTACTTCGATACCCATTTTTTCAAAGACTAACTCACATTGAAAAGACTTGCCTTCGCCTTTGCGTCCATGAATGCCCAAAATTAAGGGCACTCTAACACCTGGTAGATTCAAAAAGTTTTTGGTAATGTGGACAGCAAGTTTGTCCAGAAAGCGGGGAGCAATGTAATAACCCATGAGCCTGTCTTAATTAATAGTTAGCACTTCTAAAGTTAATGTTAATTTTTTCTGGGGACAGCGATCGCCTATCCCTCACTTGTTATTGCCACTGATTTCTCCATAGTTAATAAATATAATTATCATTAATAACAGCATACTGGTAATGACAATCACAATTTTACAGGAGGCTTACTGGAAACTATGGGATGAAAATGCCAATAATATTCAGTAAATTTGGCCTCGATCGTGATTTAGACATCATCCACAAGTATCCTCAGTAGTTGGGTCAAGGTTATTCACGCATTATCGAATTAAGTTAAGGATTAGAGTTAAAAATTAACAAATATCATCTTCACGAACATCCCCTAAAGTATACATTTTATCTATCTGGAAGTTACACAGATGATTCTAAATTTCTTAACATTAGTACTGGAGAATACGGTTTCTATGGTAGTGGAATAGCACCAAAAGAACATTGTGAATGGTCAGCAGCACAGCAGCTAGTTGAGATTAATATTCATATTAACTGGAAATTTTTCGCTGATTTATCGGGGATCAATCTAGACAACTCCCAGGAGAATTACAGCATTTAGTTAGAAATGGCGATCGCATCTATCACACCAATTCTGGGATGACAACGCCAAATTTTACATTATATTGTTGAAGCAGCTCAAAAGCTTTACTCCAACCTCAAACCCTACCACATCACCGTACTACAACAAGCTGACGCAGGTATCTAACGATTTCTACGATTGGGTAGTGAGTGAGATCGCGCTTTAATCTGCTGATATCGTGAGTGCGATCGCTCAAAAAAGAGAAATGTTTAAATATAAATTAATCTCAAGATTTATAGCTAAGATTTTCGTGTTAACTGCTGCACAAAATCTGCATGTTCTTTACTATTCAATCCTTGCTGTAACACAGCTAAAACTTGTGTCATTTCTCCTGCACGTAAAGCCTGCACATCCAACCACAAACCAGGAAAAACACGACTTTTGATCGCTCCATCTGTACCCGATTCTAATGATACATATTCACTGTTTTGCAAGCTGAACCAATCGAGTTTGTTTTCTAAACTCTGCCAGACAATATACTCTTTGACACCGTTACGACGGTAAGCTTTTTTCTTATCATATAAGTCATTCGCAGCGCTGCTGGCTGCAACTTCTGCAACTAATTCTGGTGCGCCTTCAATGTAGTCATCGTCGCTAATACGTGCTTGTCCACCGAGTTTTTCATCTATTAATAGCACGACATCAGGCTGCGGTTCGTTATCTAAGTCCAGACGTACTGTGGAATTATCACCTAACTCAACGCCAGTAGTGGAAACCTTATAAGTCCATAACCAACCCAATACGGTTCGGTTAAGCTCAAAACCAGGTAGACTGAGGGTTGTCACCCAAGTGTACTAATGTTGAATGCAACTCAAAGAATTCTTACTAATTTCACCAGTAATTGAATCAGGTACAGTACTCAAAGCTTTAGAAACA
>NZ_JAVRBR020000063.1:0-42120 GCF_034531165.2 Dendronalium sp. ChiSLP03b
AATGCTGTTTTTTGTTTTCTCAGCAGCTCATGTAATTCCTCGGCTGATTCTTTTATTTTTACTTTGGTGACTCCTGCCATCAACTTCTGCTCATATTTATTCCCTAATTATCTTTATCATTTTTTTAGTGAAATGGTATTAATCTATGTTCCTACAAGCTGATAGTAGAAGTTATACCAATTTGAAAAATGATTGCGACAGATGGAGCAGTCAAAAGCTTATTAAATGCAGTGGCTCCAAAATCTAAAATCCAAACTGGTATTAGCTGCCTCTTAAGGTTAAGTGATGAGTGATGAGTTATGAGTTCTGAGTAGAAAGAATAATACTCAGCACTCAGCACTCAGCAACGCCAGTCCCCTCAAGTCGGGAAATCCTTGACGCTCGTTCGCGTAGCGTCTCCCCTTGGGAGAAGACTCGCGCTTCGCTGCGCTAACGGCAGTTCCTCATAGGGGAAACCCCCAAGACCAGACTACCTCACCACGTGGCTAGCTCTTCAGCACTCCCCCTTTAGGAAGCAGACTCTTTAGCTGTAGGCGAACCCAACTTGTGATTAACAGGTGAAATAGAGTCGCGACGGCTTGTCCGCAGTTTGGGCTTGGGAGTAGCACGTCCTTCATCGTCTCCAATGCTGTTGTCTGATTTGACCCAAGTAGAACGGCTTCTCTCGCCAGAATCGCGGCGCTTGTTCAGTTTGGGTTTGGGTACCGGAGCTTCCTCTTGAGGAATCTCAACGTCTGATTGCAACCAAGCGGGACGAGTTTGATCGTAAGCGATTTGCAATGCGGCTGCGGCGATCGCTTGAGCATCGTATTTTTCAATTAGTTCGCTGACTATCGGCAAGAATGAAGCCAGACGTTCGCCTGTCAAAGCTTCCCCTACTTGTTCTTGCAATTTCATGATGTGCCGGGCTTCAATCTGTGCCCGTGTAGGAATCGACAGCAATTGCCAACTTTGGCGATTATGGCGTTCAAATGCTTGTTGTTTGCGGCGCTCAAAAGGCTGTACTAAAGAAATTGCCGTACCTTCTTTACCAGCTCGACCAGTACGACCAATGCGGTGGACGTAAGTTTCTACGCTATCAGGTAAGTCGTAGTTGATCACATGGGATAGTTGATCGACATCCAAACCCCGTGCGGCAATATCAGTGGCTACCACCCAGCGCACCTGACGATTGCGGAATCGGCTCAATAAACGCTCCCGTGCTTGTTGGGACAAGTCTCCGTGATATTCATCGACACTGTGACCGGCTGCTTGCAGTTGATTGGTGAGTTCTGCTGCTGTGCGTCTGGTACGCACAAAGATTAAGGCTGTTTCTGGATCTTCCATTTCCAGAATTGGCTGTAAAGCTTTGGCTTTTGTCCAGTGACGGGGGATGAGATAAGCTACCTGATTGATTTTGTTGGGAGCAGCTTTTGGTTGTTCAACGGTGACAGTCACCGGCGATCGCAAAAATTTGTTCACCAACATCCGAATTGATGGCGGCATTGTCGCTGAGAATAAAGCTGTTTGCCGCTGTTGCGGTGCTTGGGAGAGGATTTTCTCCACATCGTCGATAAAGCCCATGCTCAACATTTCATCAGCTTCATCCAGCACAAACCACTTTACTTGATCGAGCTTCAGACAGCCTCGCTCTAACAAGTCTATGACTCGTCCTGGAGTACCCACAACCATGTGAACCCCACGTCTTAGTTGTAAAATTTGGCGGTCGATCGATTGACCACCATAGATTGCTAATACTCGCAATCCGTCATTACCCATAAATTGGGCGATGGCATCGTGAACTTGAATTGCTAACTCGCGGGTTGGTGTTAAAACCAGGGCTTGCACTGCTTTCTGCTGTACATCTAACCGCTCTAAAATCGGCAGCGAAAAGGCTGCTGTTTTACCAGTTCCTGTCTGGGATTGACCTACAACATCACGACCTGCTAACAATTGGGGAATGGCTTGTACCTGAATATTAGTAGGTGTGGTAAAACCGATTTTTTCTATTTGCTCAACGCGTTCTTGTGAAATGCCTAATTCTTGAAAAGAAAAGTTCATCAAATCTCCTAGGTTTAGTTTTTTGCTTTTGGATTCTTATACTGAAACTGGTGCGTAACTCTTGACAACTTGACCGTAGAGGTCGTATGTATCAGCACTATGGATCGTTACTGGCACGATGGTTCCTAGCTTCGCTTTACCTTCGATATAGACTTGACCATCGACTTCTGGGGAAAATCTACCTGAACGACCAATCAATTTCCCACTTTCAGGGTTTTCCTGCTCAATCAGGACATCAACTATCTTGCCTACTTCCTGTTGATTCTTGCGCCACGATATTGGCTGCTGAAGTTCCATGACTCTATGCCGCCGCTCATCCATCAGTTCTTGAGGCAACTGATTGGGTAGCTGGTAAGCAGGGGTTCCCTCTTCTGGTGAAAATGTAAATACACCCACATGGTCAAATTCATGTTGTTGGACAAACTCTAATAGATGCTCAAAGTTTTCTTGAGTTTCTCCGGGGAAGCCAACTATAAATGTTGTCCGCAGTACTGCTGTTGGTAGTGCTGTTTTGATGCGCTCGATAATCTCATTGTTCACACGTCCTTGCCAGGGACGGTTCATCGCACGGAGAATATCGGCATGAGAATGTTGTAGAGGCAAATCCAGATAAGGTAAAACGTTCGGTGTTTCTTGGATTGCCGCGATCGCATCCGGAGTCAGTCCGGTGGGATAAGCGTAGTGCATTCTGATCCACGGTATGTCTACTTTGCCTAAAGCACGGAGTAATTCGGCTAACTTTGGTTTACCGTATATATCCAAACCGTAATTAGTAGTGATTTGGGAAATCAGAATAATTTCTTGTACGCCTTGACTAGCCAGTTGCTCCGCTTCAGCAACTATCGATTCAATGGTACGCGATCGCTGCTTACCTCGCAGGTAGGGAATTATGCAAAATGCACATCGGTAATCACAACCTTCTGCAATTCGCAGGTAGGCTACGCCTTCAGTCGTAGTGCGGTAGCGCGGTGTGGTTTCATCGGCAATGTAGGTTGGTTCTACACTAACCTGTTTGACCCGCTCTCCTTGTTCTACACGCTCAATTACATTGACAATTTTGTGATAATCACCCGTTCCGACTACAGCCACAGCTTCAGGCAATTCCTCCAATAATTGCGCCTGAAAGTGCTGGGCCATACAGCCAGTAATCACGATTTTTTTGTTGGTTTCTGCCAGTCCTACCAAGGTTCTGACAGATTCTTCTCTTGCGGCTTCAATAAAACTACATGTATTGACAATTACGTAATCTGCTAACTCTTCATTTGTATCTACATCGTAGCCTGCTTCTACGAGCAGTCCCAGCATATGTTCTGTATCAATTCGATTTTTCTCACAGCCCAAGTGAGAAATTGCAATTATTGGCTTTCCACCCATATTTTGAAAAATTTTCCGGTTTTTTCTTGCAGTCAAATACAAAGACCATAATCATCACACTTTGTGAATAACACCCTTGTAATTACAGCGCTAAGAAGAACCTTTCCTCTCCTAGCAACTGTATGCGGAGTTATGACCTTGACGATTTAAGGTCATGTTATGATATTTCTACTATTAGTCTGTTTCCCAGGGTAATATTAAGTGTCTTTAGGTACATTTGACACTTGTAATGTTTTTTAACAAATCGCCTGTTGGTATTTTACACTACCGCAGCGTGTGCGTTGCTAATCTACCCGTCGGGAAGCCGCCCAAAGGGCTTGTTGTGAGAAGTCGCTACCCTCAGGGAAATCGCGCTCGCGACTACGCCTAGTAAAGCAGTAATGCTACCCTTAAGCTTGGGCTTGGCCTACGACTATGCGCGGCGAGATGCCTAAACCACGGGAAGCTGCCTTGCGTCTTGTGAGTGGCAAACTCCTCTTGTAGCCAGGTTTTATCTTAACATATCTTATGAGACGTTTTACGCCAAATTCCATCCTAGGACAGAGGCAGTAAAACGACCATCGTAAAACGCATTTTACCAGCTAGTTAACGAAGTCAAGAGTCAAAAGTGAGCCAGCACGGTGAGTCCAGTTGCTCCAACTGGCAAACCCGAAGGGGTCAACATTCAAAAGATTTTAGACTGTGGCTTTTGGACTCTGAACTTTGCAAAGCAGATTAAAGACGTGGACTTATATCAGATATTTAAAACTCGCTCGCCGATTATTGGTGTGGTTCACCTGCTACCACTGCCGACCTCGCCCCGCTGGGGAGGTAGCTTGAAAGCGGTAATTGACCGCGCCGAACAAGAAGCAACAGCCCTAGCAAGTGGCGGCGTTGATGGCATTATTGTGGAAAATTTTTTTGACGCGCCGTTTACGAAAAATCAAGTCGATCCAGCAGTTGTGAGTGCCATGACCGTAGTGGTGCAAAGGATACAGAATTTGGTGACATTGCCCATAGGCTTAAACGTTTTGCGGAACGATGCCAAAAGTGCAATGGCGATCGCCAACTGTGTGCAGGCACAATTTATCCGCGTTAATGTCCTAACAGGGGTAATGGCAACCGATCAGGGATTGATTGAAGGAGAGGCTCATCAATTACTTCGCTATCGCCGAGAATTGGGCTGCAACGTCAAAATCCTGGCGGATGTGTTGGTAAAACACGCCCGTCCTTTGAGTTCGCCAAATCTCACAGTTGCTGTGAAAGACACAATCGAAAGGGGTTTGGCAGACGCGGTGATTTTGTCTGGCTGGGCGACAGGTAGTCCACCTAACCGAGAAGATTTGGAACTAGCTTGTGGTGCGGCAAACGGCACTCCCGTATTTATCGGGAGTGGAGCCGATTGGGAGAATATTGCTACACTGATGCAGGCAGCAAACGGGGTAATAGTTTCCAGTTCCTTGAAACGCCAAGGTCGCATCGAGCAACCAATTGACCCAATTCGCGTCAGTCAATTTGTGGAAGCTGCACATCGGAGTTGGAACTCCAAAAGTGACAGTAAATCCATTTCCTCTTCCTCAGTTAGTTTACATTCTTAGGTAAGTCGGGAGTAGGGAATAATGACTTCAACAAAAGTCCCAATCCCTAATCCCCATTGCCCTAATCCCCAGAGGGGATCCAGAGTTCCCCAATCCCCAATTCCCAATCTCTAACCGCAGTTTATGATTCGCCGCCGTTCTACTCCCTGGATTCATAAATGGTCGCGTCCATTGATTGCCGCGATCGCCGGACTTGGTGCCCTGATAACGGGTTATCTCACTGTAGAGAAGTTAACAGGAGGCAGTGCAGCATGTGTGGCACAGGCTGGTGTCAAAGGCTGTAATGATGTGCTTTCTAGTCCTTGGGCAACAGTTTTGGGCCAACCATTAGCTTTATTTGGATTTTTGGCATACACCAGTATGGTGATATTTGCCTTGGCTCCCTTGGTTTCAAAATCAGGAGAAAACAATACCAACAAACAACTGGAAAACTGGACGTGGTGGTTGTTGTTGGTAGGGGCGATCGCTATGTCTGTTTTCAGCGGTTACTTGATGTACTTGCTGGCATTCCAAATTAAAGCCTTATGTCCTTACTGTATTGGTTCGGCTTTGTTCTCCCTGAGTCTTTTAGTGCTGACAATCGTTGGACGTGAGTGGGAGGATGTCGGGCAAATCTTTTTTACTGCCATTCTTGTGGGAATGGTGACGCTGATTGGCACTTTAGGCCTATATTCTGGTGTTAATCAATCAGGTGTTACAACTCCTGGTCAAGGAGAGAAAATATCCTTTCTTCCCTCTCCCAATGACATTCCTAACCCCGAATTTGGTTGGAAAATCACTACTACATCAGGTCAAGCAGAAATTGAATTAGCACGTCATCTGGTAAAAATAGGTGCTAAAGAATACGTTGCTTATTGGTGTCCTCACTGCCACGAACAGAAGTTGCTTTTTGGTCAAGAAGCTTATCAAATTATCGAGAACAATAATATTAAGATAGAATGCGCTGGTGATAGCCCAAAAGGTAAACCAGATGTGTGTAGAGCCGCTAATATACAAAGCTTCCCGACTTGGATTATCAATGGTCAAACTTATAGCGGAGTCCAAAACCTGGCAGAACTAGCCAAAATTTCTGGTTATACAGGTTCCACGGTCTTTAAGTATTTCAACTAGTTTCTGCAAGTCTGTTTTTCATAACGTTTCTGCAAGTCTGTTTTTCATAACTTTACTCTCGTACCAAAAAGTCAACTGGTTGAATGCAGTATTATTCCAGTTGACTTTTTTATTTTCTGAAATACCTTTGTCTTACCCACTATTACAAATTTTCGATTTGCCTACGATTATAATCTACAAACAAAGCAGGCTAAAAGTCTTTTATTTAAGTAAAATCACTTAAAAAATACTTTTTTAATTTATACTAAATTGCCAAGCTAGTATTGTTTGAGTCTGAGGATAAATCTGAGCATATTGTAAAATATATCTCCAGCGTGTCCGAAACTATATTTATCCAATTTGATGTTCCATCTTTACGACATGCAAAAGAGTTTGCGGCAGATAATTGTACATGCACTGAAAGAGAACATTTGTTAACTGAGAGTTACTAAAAAATACCTTTGTTAATAATTTTTTTACTGAAATCACCCTAATAGGCGTGAAGATTCTAGTTTCTCTTTGGTCAAATAATGAGTTATTACAAATAATCATTTATCAAAATTACCAAAATTTTCTGGAGGAAGCAGACTAAATCGAAAAGATTCTGAAAAAGTAAGTATAGTTCTTGCTTGAGCTATATTTGCTCAGTAGTCGATAGCTATAGGAAATAAAGATTATTTCTCCCCACTAGGTAATGGGAATGAGTAAGCAGCTAGGCAAGCGTCTTGTAAAGTTAAGGTTGGGACTTAAGCAACCGCTTGGTAGAGGATACAGAGAATTGATTACTGCCTCTAGTGTTGCAATCTGCATATTGCTTATACGCTCTGTAGGATTATTGCAATCTTTAGAGTTGGCAGTATTAGATCAATTTTTTCGCTTACGTCCAAATGAACAGCCAGATAACCGCATTACTATCGTCGCAATTGATGAAGCTTCTTTACGCCAAGTAGGCACCTGGCCAATTCCAGATAGCCAAATAGCTAAGCTATTGCAAAAAATAAATGTTCACCAACCCCAAGCGATTGGCTTAGATATCTACCGGGATTTGCTAGTACCCGGTAATGATTTGAAGGGAGAGCCTAGTAATAAAGAACTGCTTGATGCTTATAAATCAATGCCGAACTTGATTGGTATTGAACTGTTAGCAAATGACAAAAATAAAAAAGTTGGTGTTCCACCTCCACTAGGTCTAAATCAAAACCAAGTGGGTTTTAACAACGTGCTATACGATCCTGATGGCAAAATACGTCGCAGCTTGTTGTATTGGCATGTTGGTAAACAGGTACACGAAAGTTTTGCCCTGAAGCTGGCTTTACTTTATTTACAGTCAAGGGGAATTACTCCTCAAAAAGCATACAATAACCCTGACTATTTGCAGTTGGGGAAAGCAGTATTTAATCGCTTTCAAGCAAATGATGGTGCTTATGTGGGTGCTGATGACAGAGGCTACCAAATTCTCTCCAACTTTCCCAAACCAGGCTGTGAGGGTAGTGGTTCTAAAAAACGCTGTGGTTATCGGCAGGTAACTATGAGCGATGTGCTAAATAACAAAGTACCAACAAGCTGGATACGCGATCGCATTGTACTCATTGGTTCCACAGCCCCCAGTCTCCAGGATTTTGTATTTATTCCCCAATCTAGTCGTCTCATGGGTACAGCACAGCCTGTTGCAGGTATTGAACTGCAAGCCCATTTTATTAGTGAGTTAATCTTAGCTGCCTTGGAAGATCGACCTTTATTAAAGGTATGGTCTGAACCATGGGAATACTTGTGGATTCTTACCTGGTCTTATCTAGGATCTGTAATCACATGGCGAATACAACGCCCAAGTCATAGCATCCTCAGTATTTTGTTTTCTTGCTTAGTATTGATACTGAGTGCATATTTGGCTTTCTTGTTTGGTTGGTGGATACCAATCATTCCTTCACTGCTTACCTTTGGTCTGTCGGCTATTTGGATGATCTTTCACATTGCTCATATCCAAGAAGAACTGAAACGTTCTAAAGAATTTTTACAGCAAGTTATTAATACAATTGCCGATCCAATCTTTGTCAAAAATGAACAACATCAATGGATTGTTTTAAATGAAACTTATTGTCGATTCATTGGTTATTCTGATACTGTATTAATTGAAAAATCAGACTATGACTTTTTCCCTAAACATGAAGCTGATGTATTTCGACAACAAGATGAGCTTGTTTTTCGGACTCAGCAACCCCGAGAAAACGAAGAAGAGTTTACTGATGCTACTGGAAAAATCCATTTAATTGCCACTAAGCGATCGCTTCACAAAGACGCTGCGGGTAATTTCTTTTTAGTTGGGGTGATTCGAGATATTACTGAGCGCAAGGAGAAGGAGGAAAAACTCAGGCGCACTGCTGCTGAGTTATCCCGCTCTAACAATGAACTGAAACGCAAAGAAGACCATTTGCGTTATTTAGCTTATCACGACCCTCTTACAGGTTTATCTAATCGCAAATTTTTCGCAGAACAACTTTACGAATCCTTAGATTGGGCACAAAACAATAATTTGTTGCTAGGACTGCTGTTTATCGACCTAGATGGCTTTAAGCAAATCAATGATACCCTCGGACACGAAATCGGCGATCGCCTGTTAGTAACCATCGCTCAACGACTCAGTAACTCTTTACGCGGTAGTGATACTGTTTCCCGGTTAGGTGGTGATGAATTTACCGTGATTTTACGGGCAATTCCCAACGTGCAAGTAGCCGCGAAAGTTGCGGAAAAAATTTTAGGATGCATCACTGAGCCTATTGTTTTGGACGGATATACCACTAGAGTTTCTGCCAGTATTGGTATTAGTATTTACCCGCTAAATGGTCAAAACATTGAGACATTGATTAAACAAGCAGATACCGCTATGTATCGTGCCAAGCACCTCGGCAAAAACCGTTATGAGTTTGCTTAATCAATAAGTTTGTTTTCAAAGGATTAGCGACTGGGGACTTGGTAAAACGGGGAAAAAGGGAAGAGGTAAAAGAGATTCCTTTTTCCTTTAACTTACCCTTCCTATATAGATCATGCTACCGCGTACACACAAGTCTGAAATATCTTACGAACCTAGGTTTGGGCTTACCTTTTAACATCTAAGACTTACGCAAAAATTGCTAAAAAGCTTAATTTATCGAACCACCCTTCGGGTTCAGCAGTTCCTCATGGGGGAAACCCCCAAGACCGGACTGCTTCACCAAGAACGCCTTCGCGCAGCGTCTCGTAGAGAAGAATTCGTAGAACGTGCGTAAGTCCTAACCGTTTGGTGAGAGTGCTTTAGGGAACTTGCCCACGGCACTGTCTCCTTTTGACTTCCAAGGATTAGTATGCTGAGAAGGCCCGAACTCCCCAATCCCACTATCGGTAATCACAGCATCAGATGTTATAGTATATATGTACTATTTATCCACGTCTAACAAAGCCAATATCCAGTTAATTTGTGCAGTGTCATGGTCGATCGCGTAAGTTTAGTCAATTAACTTCCGGTTAAAAAAGTTCTAATATCTATAATTTATATAAATTTAATTAAATAAATATGTATTATTATTAATAATTGTAACTCAATTATTAATTAAACATTAATAAAATGGTAACCTTACTGCCGTAAGTTTACTTAATCTAATTTTAAGTAAACTTACTATAGTATGTGAACGCGGTTAACTTGTCAAAAGACATTAAGTAATAAAGATAGTACATATACACAATAAAATTAATATTTTGTTAAAACTTGATAGTCCTGTTAATACTCTTGTAAGTATTCAATGAAGCTCTCTAAATAATACTGATAAAGACCTCTAACCTTAGACTGATGCCAAAAGTCGCTCATTAGTTATATTTCTTAAGAGTCTAGCTTGTTTTATAGCAGTAAGCCGATCGCTGAAATGCCACATTCTAGCCACCGCTTTTGAGTAAAGAAGTTAGCCATTCATAGTCAAAATTTTATTAAGATTTAATTTTTTGGAAAAAATAAATAAATCTGCTGTAGATAAAAAAATATTGGATGAAATCAGAATGCAAGTAATACACAAAAACTTTTGGGAACTTATGGGAACGAACTTCAGAATCACTAGTGCTGTGATATTTTGTATAAGCGTTTACATAGTAATACCAAAAATCGCCAATACCACAGGCTCTTTTAGCACTTTAAAAGCTGATATTTTGGGCATCACTGACAGCGATCGCTCAACGATTTCAAGTGTTAATTCTCAAAGCGCAAAAGACGTATATGTTCCACCAAATTATGGTGGGCCTGATAGTCAGCATGGTAGCGGCACTCGCTGATACCATACTAATGGGCAGTAAGGAGTAGGATGAGAAAAATTACAACTGAATAAGCATAGCTAGAATAGTCTTACTTGTTTCAAACCTCAGATTTCCACCATTGGCGTTGTTGTACGAGGGTGTGGACTTGCCAAGCAGGGTCTGGCTGAGGATAATCTAGCCGATAATGTCCGCCACGACTTTCGGTTCTAAAAGCAGCACTTTTAAGAATTAAATAAGCCACATCTAATAAATTACGGGTTTCTGCCCAAAGTCGCAATTGTCTCTCACAGTCTGGTATGTTGAACTTCACTGGTTCGTTTGGACGTAAAGAGAGCAAAAATTGACTCAAAAGCAAAGCCGCAAAATCTTGCTGCCAAGTTTCTACAGTAGCGATCGCCGCTTCTAAACCTGACTGTTCTCGACAAATACCAGCACTTTGCCACACCAAGCGCGGTAACTTCTCCCTGAGTGCATCTATCTGTGCTTGCTGGCTTTGCCACTGATTATCAGAAAGGACGAAGGTTAAAGGATTAAGGCTAAATTCAGATTCTTCGACTTCATTTTTCATCCTTTTAACTTCATCCTTCACATGAGCCATCTGCGCTCCAAATACAATACATTCCAGTAAAGAATTACTCGCCAGCCGATTTGCCCCATGTACCCCAGTACTAGCTGTTTCTCCCACCGCGTACAAACCGGGAATGTTAGTGCGATTCTCCAGATCCGCAACGATACCACCCATCCAATAATGAGCAGCGGGAGCTACAGGAATTGGTTCATTAAAGACATCAATGCCCCAATGTTGACAAACTTTGATGATATTAGGAAAACGGTAACGAATTTTGTCTGCGGGAATGGGGCGCATATCTAGCCAGACATGGGCAGTTGCAGGATCGGCAGCAGTACGTTGCAAATGGCTGAAAATCGCCCTACTGACCACATCTCTAGGTGCTAGTTCACCAGCAGGGTGATAATCAAAAGCAAAACGCCGCCCTTCGTTATCGACGAGGTGTGCCCCTTCACCACGTACAGCTTCACTAATGAGAAAGCGATCGGCACCGAGTTTGGTAAGGGCAGTGGGGTGAAATTGGACAAATTCCAAGTCGCGGAGGATAGCCCCAGCGCGCCAAGCGATCGCCACCCCATCACCTGTACTTACCGCCGGATTGGTAGTTTGGGCAAATACCTGACCCCCGCCACCAGTTGCTAGCACCACAGCACCAGCTTTTATCCAACTGATTTCACCTTGATAAAACAGGCTAATTCCTTGACATTTCCCTGTTTGGGGTTCCAGCCATAGGCTCAATGCTAAAGCTTGCTGGATAACTTGAATATTCTGGCGGCGCAATACTTGGGCCGTGAGGGTGGTAGTCACTTCTCTGCCTGTTGTGTCAGCGGCGTGGAGAACGCGATGACGAGAATGAGCAGCTTCCAAAGTTAAAGCTAAAGCGTTGCCGTGGCGGTCAAAAGCAACTCCCAAGTTAACCAAGGATTGAATACAGCTAGGGGCTTGTTCGGCAAGGAATTCTACAGCCGAGCGATCGCATAAGCCAGCTCCTGCTTCCATCGTATCTTTAATGTGCAGTGAAGGAGAATCTTCTGGGGCGACAGCCGCTGCAATGCCACCTTGCGCCCAATCGCTGGCGGATAAAGAAACTGTTTCTTTGGTAATCAAGCCAACTTGCAAGTCCTCTGGCAAACACAGCGCCGTGTATAGTCCAGCAGCACCGGCACCGACTACTAAAACATCAAATTGGCTAGGAATATCTGTTTGAGGCAAAGTTATGGGGGAGGGAAAAGGAGAAAGGGAGGTAGGGGAAGTAGGGGAAGCAGGGGGAGCAAAGGAATGTATTTCCCCTGATTGTGCTTGTCCGCTTATCCCCACTCTAATAGAAAAGTCCCACTCCTCAAAATTAGGAGTGGGAATATTCTACATTAACTGCAATTGCAGTTATCTGTAGATTCCATTGTTAAAGCGATCGTCTCCCTCGTTGAAGGCAGGTTCTAAGTCTGTCACGGTGAAGTGATCGAAGTTAGCTTGCAGAGTTTGTTTTTGGCGATCGCTCAATCCTGCAATATCCAGCACATCCTCTACCTTTTGGTAAGGAGCATTCTTGATGATTTTTTTAGCAAGATTGGGATATAGCCCTGGATACTGCTGAAAAGCTCGCACGTTGGTATTATTCAAATCAATTTTTTTACCAAATTCAGTTGCTAGCTTAGCGTCTGCCCGATTCTGCCGTTCAATAGCCAGAACAGGCACTTGAGGAATAGAAAAACTATAGAAACCAGCAGCCTGGGCTGTATGATTTGTTCCTAGCCATCCCCAGCAGCCCAGCAACAAACTAAACACTGTTAATAAACGCACCAATCCTTTCACGATTTTTCCACCTCTTTCCATTAAACTCAAAAAACAGCTTTAAGCTAACAAGCATCAACAGTCAATAGTCCATAGCTTTGACTATTGAACGCCAGTTTGCAAGGGCGGAGGGAACCTCCCTGACGCTCGTGACGCTCAAAGACTCGCGCTTCGCTGCGCTATCGCGTAGCGTCTCCGCTAGGAGAAGGCTAGCCGCCCAACGGACTGCTCACCGCACGCAACTGGCTCCTTTTGACTATTGACTAGCTAATAGCTTAATCAACACACAGCAGTCATCAGAAACTAATATACAGCTTATTAATATCCACAATATTTGCTGCTACTTGGTTTGACTCTACTTTTACCAAAAATTATTGTTACAGGCTCTTGGGAGGCGGTTGTCAGTCGTCAGTTGTTAACACTCTCCCCTGCTCTCTCATCTACTCAAGCAACGCTAGCAGCTAATAAAAATAGACTATCTACCAAAATAGTACTTAAAACTGCGCCACCAAATGCATACCAGTGACGTTGTCCTTGAATTAAAGGTAAAATCCCGGCTGTCAACAGCACTAAGGCTAAAATCACTGCCCAAGATTGTCCCCAAGGCGTTTGTACTTGTGTCAGAGCATTTTGTAAAACCGATGATGCTTCAGCGGGTTCTACCTGCATAATTTGCCGCCAATAGGGCATTAAGTCTACTAAGTAAAAATACACATCCGTCAAGACTGTACCGAGTAAAGAACCTAAATAAAACCAGTTACCAATCTTGCCCCAATTTCGCACCAGACACCAACAAGCGAATGGTAGCCCTATGGATTCTACTGGTAAATGCCATAAAGGTTCCCAACGTAACCACCCCCAGTAAATCGCTCCTGCCAACCAACTCCAGCTAAAGCCTAAGAGTAAATCCCCCCACAAAAAAGTTGCAGGACGTGACATTAAGAACAAACTCAGCCATACCCAAAATCCTGTCATCGCCAAACTTACACCGGGTAGCGATCGCACTAATGGCGCTTCTACAAAGACTGGCACTGATACCAAAAATACCGCCGCCGCAAACACTAACCAACTTTGTCGGGAAGCTATGGAAAAGGGAAGAGATGGAGATGAGAAGAGTATAGAATCCAATTTTCTGATACTCTTCTGCCTAGTGTCGGGTGAATGTATCTCAGTATCAATAGAGGCGGTAGTAGCGTTGTAGGAGGACAATGTATTATTAATCAAAGTTTTTAATATTTGTTACTAAACTTTATCTTATTTAAGATATCACATTCAAAAATGCCCTAGGGGGGCATTTTGATTGTAATAAAATTTTGCCAAAGTTGTACTCACCGTTAGGGACTGGAGACATGAGGGAGCAAAGGAGCAGCAAAGAGTATTTACAACTGACAACTAACTCCTGTCCCTAATCCTCAGAGAATAATGAAAACTTGGTGTGTTCTTCAACTGTTTTCCTGGTAAATTCCCTAGGCAGATGTTTGTGTAATTGGTTGTAATAACTGCGATCGCAGGTAAACTGATGGCTTTATCAAAACGTCAATGGTTCATACTTTTAAGTGCAGCATCTGCCACTTTTTCAGTGGCGGCTCCTATGAAAGTTCTGAGTACCCCACCAACTCTAGGAGAAAGTGGGGTGCAACAAATGAATATCTTGCAAGCAATTATTTTAGGTTTTGTACAAGGAATGACTGAATTCCTGCCAATCAGTAGCACAGCACATTTAAAAGTCGTGCCTGTAGCGTTGGGTTGGGGCGATCCGGGGGTAGCTTTTACCGCTATCATTCAGCTTGGTAGTATCGCCGCTGTGCTGTGGTACTTTTGGGGGGATCTAACGCGACTGCTCAAAGGAACAACAAAAGCGATCGCTCGTAAAGATTATACTGATTACGACTTTCGCCTATTCCTGGGAATTATCTTAGGAACACTGCCTATCGTCTTTTTTGGACTTTTGATTAAAAAGTTTATCCCAGACTTTGATAATTCACCCATCAGAAGCCTAGCAGCGATCGCCGTTGCCTCTATAGTCATGTCGCTGTTATTGGGATTAGCAGAAAAACTGGGTAAACGCGAACGGGACTTTGAACACCTGACGATGAACGATGGGTTATTTATGGGTTTAGTGCAAGCTTTGGCATTAATCCCTGGCGTTTCTCGTTCGGGTTCTACCCTGACAGGGGGACTATTTATCGGATTACAACGGGAAACAGCGGCGAGATTTTCATTTTTACTGGGGATTCCAGCCATTACCCTAGCAGGGTTAGTTGAATTAAAAGATATTTTACAAACAGGGTTAGGCAATGCAGGAATGATTCCCCTGATTGCTGGGGTGATTTCTGCTGCCATCTTTTCATATATAGCGATCGCTGGCTTATTACGCTTCCTCAAAACCCACAGTAATTGGGTATTTATTTGGTATCGGCTGGCATTTGGTGTAGCAATCTTGGGTGCGATAGGATCGGGACTGTTGAAAAATATTTAATAGAAGTTAGGAGTGAGAAATCAGGAGTTAAAAAACTTATCATAACTCCTAACTCACAACTCATAACTCTGTAACTATGTCTACCATTCGTCCTGCCAAAATTACCAAGGTTCTTCCAGACTCGATAGCCGCAGAGATTGGCTTTGAAGCTGGAGATGCGATCGTTGCGATCAATGGAACGCGTCCCCGCGATTTAATTGATTATCAATTTTTATGTGCTGATGAAGTTCTAGAACTAGAAGTTTTAGATGCTGCTGGTAAAAGCCATCAGATTGAAATTGAAAAAGACTATGACGAAGACTTAGGGCTAGAGTTTGAAACTGCTCTATTTGATGGTTTAATTCAGTGCAATAATCGCTGTCCGTTTTGTTTTATCGACCAACAACCACCGGGTAAGCGTTCTAGCTTGTATTTGAAAGACGATGATTATCGTCTGAGCTTTTTATATGGCTCTTACCTGACCCTCACCAATTTACCAGAAAGGGAATGGCAGCGGATTGAACAAATGCGCCTGTCTCCCTTGTTCGTCTCCGTTCATGCTACAGAACCCGAAGTCAGAATTAGATTGCTGAAAAATCCGCGTGCCGGACAAATATTAGAGCAAATCAAGTGGTTTCAAGAAAGACGGCTGCAAATTCATGCTCAAGTAGTCGTTTGTCCTGGTATAAACGACGGCAAACATCTGGAACAAACCTTACGAGATTTAGCGTCCTTTTACACTGGGGAATTACCTGCGGTGGCATCAGTGGCTGTGGTACCTGTGGGTTTAACGCGATTTCGTCCAGACAAAGACGAACTCACACCAGTAACCCCAGAAAAAGCTCAGGAAGTGATTTATCGGGTGCGATCGCTCTCACAGCAATTTCGTCAACAATTCGGTTCTGGCTTTGCCTGGTTAGCCGATGAGTGGTTTTTGATTGCAGGTGAGGAATTACCAAGCGAAGCTGAATATGAAGAATATCCCCAAATTGATAACGGTGTTGGTTCCATTCGCTTGTTTCTTAAACAATTTGCAGAGTCTGCTACAAAATTACTCCCACCAAAAATCTATCCTAAACGGAAATTAACTTGGGTAGTGGGTAACGCAGTCGAAAAAGCATTTCAACCCATCTTGAAAAGCTTGAATGCAGTTGATGGTTTAGAAGTCAATATGCGTGCTTTATCTAGTGATTATTGGGGACAAAAGATTAGCGTCACAGGATTATTAACTGGTCATGATTTACTTTTAAATTTAGACGAGCAAGATTTAGGTGATGGAATTTTGCTGCCAAAAGTCATGTTCAAACATGGGGAATTGGTATTTTTAGATGATATGAGTATTGATGAAGTAGGTCGTCGGTTGAATACAAATATTTTACCAATAGCAGGAGTTGAAGAATTAATTAACTCCTGTATTGCTGACTTTTGACGCAAATTGTTAAATTGATTTCAGACAGAATAAATAAAAATTAAAAATTAGAAACAGTAATACAAAACCTGCTGAATTTTATTTTAATAAAACTTCAGTTGTTTTTCGGAGGCAATTTCTTGTTATGCTGAATGATAAATAATAAGTAATGCCTAAATAATCAACTGAGGAGTGAGTAGTGAAGAATCAGAATAAATACAATAAAAAAATCAAAAAAACTGGATTCTTCATTTTTACTTTTAAATTTTTACTTTTAAATTTTTTTAGTATTTTACCAGCAACGGCAGCAGCAGAAGAACCTGTATTGAGCGTAGTACAGAGCCAAGAAAATACGCAGCAATGGACAGGAATCACAAAGCGCCTGCAAGCCACTGGGGTAAATTATTGCGTAGTTGACCTAGCTGATGTGAGGAGCGCAGCCGATTGGGGCGATCGCCGAGTCTTGTTTATGCCAAATGTAGAGACATTAACACCAGCACAAGCGATCGCTCTTGAGGAATGGATGAGTAAGGGTGGAACCCTAATTGCCAGCGGGCCTGTAGGTAGTCTTTCAACACCAGGAGTACGCCAGTTATTGCGAGCGCTCTTAGGAAGTTATTGGGGATTTAGCCTTAATGACACGCAACAGATAAAACCCTCAAAAGACAAAATGCAGGAATGGACAAACCAAAACGGACTTTTTGACAAAGTACATGGCGGTGTTGTGATTCCTAATGATGTTACTAGTCAAACTGCTGCTGTGTGGAACTCTAAAGATAATCCTGCCGCAGTAGTCACTACAGAGCGTTCCACTTTGTTAGGCTGGCGCTGGGGAACAGATGTAGCTTCAACAGCATTAGATAGTGCCTGGTTAAAAGCTGCTCTTACTCGTCATCTGACATCGCGAGCAAACCGCAAAAATAAAGTAGAAGGAGCTTCCCCAAACTGCTCTACCTCATCCGCCTTATCTCCCTCATCCCCTTCATCTACCTCATCCGCCTCATCTTTCCCTGCTCCCACAATCGTTACTGCTCCTAAACCTAGACCACTTCCTAGAGTTACATCACCGACTTCCCCAGAGGCCATAGACCAATTGGAACAAACAGTGCGTTTAGATGTTGCACCCAACTCTAATGCACCAATTGATGCAAACGAAGCGATCGCTCTCCAGCAAGAGCTAGAAAATCTGATTGGTCGCGTGGAAAGCGCTCATTTAGCAGCATCAGTTGATGCTGCTAATGTTGCCAATCTCCAGTCTGTTAAGGGAGAATCCACTCAAGTAGCCTCAACCAGACCTGGGGCAGTAATTTCTAGCAAAGACCAAGCTTTGGCACAAGCAAGAATAGTTGCCAAAAACTTACCTCAGTTGATCGCGCAAAAAAACTATGCTTTAGCTCGTCAGCAGTGGCTGGCGACAAAAGCAAATTTGTGGAAGCAATTTCCTCTCGATCGCAGGTTAGCTCAGGCAGAAATCCGAGCAGTGTGGTTAGATCGAGGGACAATTGTTCGTGCTGGTAGCGAAAAAGGATTAGCCCAGGTTTTCGATCGGCTGGCAGAGTCAGGAATTAATACTGTTTTTTTTGAAACTGTTAACGCTAGTTACCCTATTTATCCCAGCAAAGTCGCACCACAGAAAAACCCGTTAATTCGTGGGTGGGACCCCCTAGCAGCAGGAGTAAAACTAGCTCACGAGCGAGGGATAGAGTTACATGCTTGGGTTTGGGTGTTTGCAGCTGGGAACCAGCGTCACAATGAAATTATTAATGCCAATCCTAATTACCCAGGCCCAGTACTTGCTGCCCATCCTGATTGGGCCAACTACGATAACTTAGGCAACACAATTCCTGTTGGTCAGACCAAGCCATTCTTCGATCCAGCTAATCCTGAATTGCGGCAATACTTACTCAAGCTGTATGAGGAAATTGTCACTCGCTATGATGTGGATGGTTTACAGTTAGACTACATTCGCTATCCTTTTCAAGACCCATTTGCAGGTCGAATTTACGGCTATGGGAAAGCTGCAAGAGCGCAGTTTCAGCAATTGAATGGCATAGATCCCATAAATATTTCTCCCAACCAAAGCGACTTATGGCAAAAGTGGACAGAATTTCGTACCCAGCAAGTTGATAGCTTTGTTGCCCAGGTGTCACAACAGTTACGACAAAAGCGAGCAAATTTGATTTTGTCGGTTGCCGTTTTTCCTTTACCAGAACTAGAACGAATTCAAAAACTTCAACAGCATTGGGAAGTTTGGGCAAGACGAGGAGATATAGATTTAATCGTTCCCATGACCTATGCCCAAGATACTTCTCGCTTTCAACGACTAGCACAGCCCTGGATAGCCTCTAACCAATTGGGTTCTACCTTGTTGGTACCAGGAATTCGTTTACTTTCCTTGCCAACAATTGGAGCATTCGATCAACTCCAACTCGTAAGAGACTTGCCAGTTACTGGTTATGCACTTTTTGCTGCTGAGAATTTAAACAACGAGCTACAACAAATCTTTAGTAGCACCCAAGGCAAAGTTGAACCTGCAACTGAACCTATTCCTCAGCGACAGCCTTTTAAAACCGCTGCCGTCCGTTATACTGCCTTGCAACGTGAATGGAAGTTGGTTTTGCAAAACGACCAATCAAGGATTTCAGATTTGAATAACCAAGCGCAAGTGGTACAAAGTGCTTTAAATCAGCTTGCCACCTCACCTTCTGCCAGTAATTTGCTGGCAGCAAGAGCCACGATGACTCGGTTCAAATCTCAATTTCGTGTATGGACGCGCCAACAGGCTATAGATAATCCCTATCAAGTCAAAGTTTGGGAAAATCGACTTGCAACTATAGAAAGGCTATTGCGTTATGGTGAGCGGCGGGTGCAGTTGCATCCTGAAGGATAATTGATAACTGATGACTGATAAGGTCATTAGTTATCAGTCATCAATTATCTGAAACTTTGTATTTCTTAATACAAAACTAACAGTATTTATAATTAAGATATTATTATTTATTTGGCATAAAAATTTTAAACCCTATTTAAATAACCTGCTTTGAGATAACTATTATCTGATGATAGCTATCATAATCATCTATGCAAGCTCTACCTCAGCTTCTCTGGCTACGATGCCTTAAGTCAATTATTGACTGTTCGCCACTGACAGTTGAGCCGGAAACATCAGTATCTGATGTGATATCACTGATGGCCAAGTGGGATGTCAATGTCTTAGTAATTTCCGTTTCGCAGTTAATAGGATGGTTTACAGCGCAAGATGTGGTGCGGCTTTTAGCTTCAGGGGTAGACTTCAAAACAACTAAAATTTCTGAAGTCATGCAGTCTTCAGCGATCGCACTGAAGCTATCAGATTTTAACAATATGACAACAGTATTAGCACTGCTACGCCAGCATCAGTTGGATTTATTGCCAATCATAGATGAGCAAGGTCAACCGATCGGGATAGTTACACCTGAAAGTATTTGTCGAGTATTGGAACAACCTATAGAAGTAATAACAGGTGAATGCTCTCAGAACGATATAAATATCAGCGAGTTTAGGCATGTAAAAACCTCTATGCAACAGGTGAATCAAGAGCTAGAAAGGCGAGTTACCCAACGAACGATCGCCTTAGAAGCAATCAAGCGGCAATTGTTATCCGAGATTAGCGATCGCCAAATCATAGAGGAGCAATTACAGCAATCCCAGCAAGTCTTGCAGTTAATTATGGATACTATCCCTCAGTGTATTTTCTGGAAAGATAGAAATTCCGTATTCTTAGGTTGTAATCGCAACTTTGCCAAAATGGTTGGTTTTGACAGTCCAGAAGATATTGTGGGCAAGACAGATTATGATTTGCCTTGCAAGAAAGAGGATGCGGATTTATACCGCGAATGTGATGCTCGGGTAATGCAGACGAATACGCCCGAATATTACATAATTGAGCCTCTATTAAAAGCAGATGGCAAACAAATTTGGTTGGAAACTAATAAAGTCCCACTTCATGATGGCGAAGGCAATGTTGTAGGTATTCTAGGTACTTTTGAAGATATTACTGAGTACAAGCAAGCACAGGATGCTTTAGAGAAAAGTGAAGAACGCTTTTGTTTCTTAGCTGAATCCATCCCACAACAAGCATGGATTGCTCAAGCCAACGGCAACACCGAGTACGTTAACCAACCCACTCTTGACTACTTTGCTTGCACTCAAGAAGAGATCCTCGATTGGGGATGGCAAAAATGGGTCCATCCAGAAGATTTGCCAAACTGTATAGTCTCTTGGCAAAACTCTTTAGCAACGGGCGAACCTTTGGAAATTGAATATCGCTGTCTAAGAGCTATCGACAAAACTTATCGCTGGCACTTGGTGCGCGCTTTACCGTTACGCGATCGCCAAGGAAAAATCGTTAATTGGTTTGGGACAAACACAGATATTGACGATCGCGTATCCGCAGAAATTGCCCTGCGAGAAAGCGAACAGCGATATCAAACCATAGCATCAGTCTCACCCGTGGGGATTTTTTGCACGGATGCCATGGGAGATTGCTTCTACGTGAACGAGCGCTGGTGCGAAATTGCTGGATTGACAAAAGCAGCCGGAATAGGACGTAGCTGGATAGCTGCTATTCATCCCGAAGATCTGGAGCGCGTAGCATCAGAGTGGAATCAAGCTGTTGCTGGCAAACGGCCGTTCCGTTTGGAATATCGATACCAGCGTCCCGATGGTGGTGTCACTTGGGTTTTTGGTCAAGTTGTGGTAGAGACAACAGATGTAGGAGAAGTCAAAGCTTACGTTGGCACTATCACCGACATTAGCCAACAGCAAGCAGTGCTGCGGGAACTTAGACAAACAGAAGCAGCACTGCGACATAGCGAAGAACGCTTCCGCAACTTAGTTGAAGCTAGCAGTGATTGGGTGTGGGAAGTTGATGAAAATACCGTCTATACCTATGTCAGTCCCAAAGTGCGTGACATCTTAGGTTATGAACCGCAAGCAGTCTTAGGAAAAACTCCCTTTGATTTGATGCCACCTGAAGAAGCTGAACGTGTTGGGAAAGTTTTTGCAAAGATTACTGCTGCACAAGAACCGTTTAAATGTTTGGAGAAGATTAACATCTGTAAAGATAACCATTTAGTTGTTCTGGAAACCAGTGGTGTTCCAGTCTTTGATGTTGCGGGTAAATTTCGTGGATATCGTGGTATGGATCGGGATATCACTGCTCGCAAGCGGGCAGAGGCAGCATTGCGGGATACTCAACAACAGTTACAGGCAATTTTGGATAATTCTCCAGCAGTAATTTATGTAGTAGATGCTCATAATAGATACCTGCTGGTCAATCATAAGTTTGAGCGGCTATTCAAGATTACTCAAGACCAGATTGTCAGCAAAAGCATTTATGAGATTTGGTCTCATGATATTGCCGATGGGTTTGCGGCTAAAAACTGCCAAGTAATTGCTGAAGGTATTTCCGTAGAAGCTGAAGAAGTTGTTACTCAGGAAGATCGTTTACACACTTACCTATCTATCAATTTTCCTTTAAAAGATGCTAATGGTATCCCTTATGCAGTTTGTGGGATATCCACGGACATTACAGACCGCAAATTAGCCCAAGACTCTCTTTTACGCTTTCGCAAAGCCATAGAAAGCACCAGTGATGCCATTGCTATCGGCGACATTACAGGTACAACCATTTACGTCAACCCGGCGTATATCGAACTTTACGAGTATACCTTGGAAGAATTGCAAGCTGCTGGGGGATCTGGAGTGATTTTCCAGCAACCTGGAGAGCAGGAAAAAATATTTACTACTGTCCAGAGTGGCAAGTCATGGCGTGGTGAAGTGACGATGCGATCGCGCAATGGCCACATGGTACAAATTTACCTCAGCGCCGATGCGATTAAAGATACTACAGGTAAAATGATTGGCACAGTAAGCATCCATACTGACATTACTCAACGCAGACAGGCAGAAATAGCACTACTTGTCAGCCAACAGCGGCTGCAATATTTACTTTCCTCCAGCCCAGCCGTAATCTACACTGCCAAAACTTTTGGAGATTTTGGTGGTACTTTTGTCAGCGAAAATGTCAACGTCATACTAGGCTATGAAGCACAGGAAATGATAGAAGATTCCAGCTTTTGGGCTAGTCATATTCATCCGGAAGACGCGCCACATGTGTCGGCTGCATTGGTAAAAGTATTCCAGCAAGGACAGTACAAACTGGAATACCGTTTCTTACACAAAGACGGAACATATCGTTGGATATACAACCAAGGCAAGCTAGTTCGGGACGACACCGGGAATCCACTAGAATTAGTTGGTTACATGGCAGACATCACAGACCGCAAGCAATTAGAACAAGAATTAAGATTATCTCTAGAAAAAGAAAAAGAACTCAGCAAACTCAAATCTCGCTTTGTCTCTATGACTTCCCACGAGTTCCGTACACCATTGAGTACCATCCTTTCTTCCTCTGAGTTACTAGAACACTACCGCCACAAATGGAGCGAAGAAAAACAACTCACTCATCTGCATCGCATTCAAACTGGTGTCAAGCGAATGACTGAGATTTTAAATGATATTTTGATCGTTGGCAAGGTAGAAGCGGGAAAACTAGAATTTAGACCAAAATCCTTCGATTTAGTCGCATACTGCCGTCATTTAATCGAAGAAACCCAGCTTAATCTTAGCAATAAGCAAGTCACTGATTTTATCAGCCAATATGAATCCATGCCATGCTACATGGATGATAAGTTGCTAGAACATATTTTGGGTAACTTACTCTCAAATGCGATTAAATATTCCCCGATTAACTGCACTATCAAATTTACTCTTACTTGTCAGTATGGACAAGTCATATTTGAAATTCAAGATTGGGGAATTGGCATTCCACCGGAAGATATCCCACACTTATTTGAATCATTTTATCGCGCCAATAATGTCGGTAATATCCTCGGGACTGGATTAGGACTGGCAATTGTTAAAAGGTGTGTGGATATTCACAAAGGTGAGATATTTGTAACAAGTACGCTGGGTATTAGTACGTTGTTTACTGTGATTTTACCATTAAATAATCAAATATAAATTGAGGTAAATAATGATCAAGATATTAGTCATTGAGGATGAAGAATCAGTACGTGAAAATCTTTTAGATTTGTTAGAAGCTGAAGATTTTGAAACTATTGCCGCAGCTAATGGCAGAATTGGGATAAATTTGGCGATAACCGAAGTTCCCGATTTAATATTGTGTGACATGATGATGCCGGAAATTGATGGTTATGGGGTGTTAACAGCATTACGACAAGACCCATTAACGGCAGCAATTCCTTTCATCTTTTTGACAGCAAAATCTGCTAAAGCTGATTTCCGCCAAGGTATGGATATGGGTGCAGATGACTATCTCACCAAGCCATTCACTCGGGCTGAATTATTAAGTGCAATCATGAATCGCTTGGAAAGGCAAGCTACTTTAAAAAAATATCTATCCAATCAAACTGCAAATAAAATTTTATCTCCTAAAAAGCAGTTATTAGAAATTAGTTTGCATAGAGTTGTTAAAAACCAAAATTTTCTAGAAGAATTCGAGGTATATTATCAACCTATAGTCAATATTAGTTCTGGACAAATAATTGCAGCTGAGAGTTTATTACGTTGGCAAAGTCCTGAATTAGGTCTAGTAACCCCAACAGAATTTATTCCATTAGCAGAATCTACAGGTTTAATTGTTCCTATTGATAGATGGGTAGTGCAAAGTGTGTGTCAACAGATTAAAACCTGGCATGATGCAGGAGTACCTTACTTGAAGGTGACTGTGAATTTATCTGTAATGGAATTTAATCAACCAGATTTTATCCAAAAAATAGTTGAGTTTTTAGGAGTCAATAATCTAGAACCACACTATCTTGAAATAGAACTCACTGAAAGTATGATTATGCAAGATGTGAATAGTGCGATCGCGACGATGAATGACTTGCAATCTTTAGGTGTAAGCATTGCTATTGACGATTTTGGTACTGGTTATTCTTCTTTAATTTATCTTAAAAATTTACCAGTAAATACTCTAAAGATAGATCGTTATTTTATTCATAATGTTGCCACTGATTCCCAAAAATCTGCCATTACAAAGGCATTAATTCAAATGGCGCACAATTTAGATATGCAAGTAGTTGCTGAAGGTGTAGAAACAGAAGCAGAACTGTCTTTTTTACGTCACAACAACTGTGATGCTATGCAAGGCTTTTTATTCAGTCGTCCATTACCAGCAGCAGAATTTGAGAATTTTTTGTGGAACAATAAACGCTTACCTAAACTACCTGTATAAATAAAATTTATTTGCACTTTTTTGTTTTTATGCCATACAAATAAGTTTTTGAAAATATTTGATATTTGGTAATGTTAATTATGTATTTTTCAGGCAAAATTAATTTGATTGTTACCCATGATTTTTTTGACACAAACTATTTTATATCATACGATTTTCTAAAAATTAATATATTTAAATAATATGAATAAAATTTTAGTTATTGAAGATGATATAAATATGCGGCAAAATATTTTAGACTTGCTAGATAATGAAAATTTTAAAGTTATTGGAGTAGAAAATGGTCGTCTTGGTGTGCGGTTAGCCCAAGAGGAAATTCCTGATTTGATTATTTGTGACATCATGATGCCAGAACTAGATGGTTATGAAACACTGAAGGCATTACGTCAAAATCCAACAACGGCAATAATTCCTTTAATTTTTCTAACTGCTAAATCTGATAAAACCGACTTTCGCCAAGCGATGGAGTTGGGAGCGGATGACTATATAATCAAGCCTTTTACAAGAGCAGAATTATTGGCTGCTATTTCTTGTCGATTAGAAAAACAAGTTACTCTTAAACAGCAAACCCAAAAAAATCTAGAGGATTTGCGTAGTAGCATTACCTTCTCTTTTCCTCATGAAATGCGAACACCTTTAAATGGTATTTTAGGTTTTTCGCAAATTCTGATGGAAGAAGCTGAGTTACTAGACTCACAAGCTATCCGTGAAATGGCAGAATATATTTATGATTCAGGCGAACGTTTATTTAGATTAATTCAAAACTTTTTGCTGTATGCAGAACTCGAAATTATCGCAACCGATCCACAGCAAATTAAAATTCTACAAAGTCAGGAAACTGCCTTTCCTCCACTTGCTTTAGCTAATTTGATTGCAGAAACAGCTAAAAAATTAGGCAGGGAAGCAGACGTGCAAGTAGATTTCTATCCATGTAATATTATTATATCTGAAAAAAAAATTTATAAAATTACTGAAGAATTGCTTGATAATGCTTTAAAGTTTTCCCCAGTAGGAACACCGATTCAGATTATAAATAAATCTATTAACAATACTTTTGTTTTATCCTTTATCGATCGCGGCCGAGGTATGAGTGCAGATCAGATTGCCGAGTTGGGAGCATATCGGCAATTTGAGCGTAAACTTTACGAGCAACAAGGCTCAGGGTTAGGATTAATCATCGCTAAACGGTTGGCTGAATTACACGGTGGTAAACTTAAAATTCAAAGCAAGCCGCAAGAAAAAACTATTGTCACAGTAATACTTCCGTGTAGTACGTGAAGTAGGGGAAGATGAGGGGGACGCGGGGACAAGGGAGACAAGGTAGATAATTCTTCATTTTTGCCTCCTGACAACTGACCCTTACGGGTGACGCTCCTGCGTCGCTAACGCTGCGCTAACGGCAGTTCCTCCTGGGGAAACCCCCAAGACCTGACTGCCTCACCACGCGGCTGGCTCCTCAGCACTAATAAAAGCTTGGGCATTGCTCAAGGTGCAATAGCTGGTCTTGACAATGCCATAAGCTAGTTGGGTATGTAGATTTGGCTGACTCGAATACTATTATCTACACTCGATGTTTGCGATCGTGTTGGGTTTTTCGTTGAAGTTAGCGTATAACTTGTATAAGTTGTATTCAAATAGACAAATTTGTACATAGTTTATAGTGGTATGCCAATGGCAAAGCGATCGCTCCAAGCATCAGAAGAAGGCATTAGAAAGGCTAAACAGGCTTTTAAACGCAAAGGTTGGACGCAAGAATACTTAGCTGCTGAAGTAAGTTTAGAAACTCGCCAGCCTATTTGGAAGTTCTTTACTGGTAAGCCTGTTGACCGCCATGTCTTCAACGATATTTGCTTTGTCCTTGAGCTAGACCCCTTAGAAATTATACAAAAACCAAATATTAATGAATATACGTCTTTAGATACCCCTGCTGATACTACACTCGATATTCATGCCTTAGTACAAAAGCTGCGGTCTGTTTACCACGAAAAAATTCAAGCTCAGTGTGGCACTTTACACCTTTTAGATATTGCTCGACCCATTAACTTAAATGAGTTATATGTTGATGTCAATATCTTCGAGGAACTTACCAGTAAGAGATGGCTAGAAATTATCGATCTGCACAGATTGGACACCAATGAATTTAAACGCTTTGGCTTAAGTCAATCACCTCAGGAACGGATTTCAGGACTAGACTTAGTTATAAAATATTCTAAGCTAATGTTGCTGGGAAAGCCTGGTTCCGGTAAAACTACATTTTTGCAATCAATTGCTATTAGTTGTATTCAGGGAATTATTCTACCAGACTATTTACCAATTTTTATCACTCTGAAAAACTTTGCTGAAGATATTCAAGGGCGTAATCAAATCAGTTTCTTAAATTACTTGCATGAGTATTTTATAAATTTTGGCATTTCTGAACAAGAAATGGCTACATTGTTTTCTCATGGTAAAGCGCTGATTTTATTAGACGGATTAGACGAAGTTCTCAAAGAAGATTCTGGAAAAATTATCAATATAATTCGTAAATTCAGTGATAAATATTATAAAAATAAGATAGTTATTGCTTGTCGTATCGCTTCTTATTATTATAATTTTCCTGGTTTTACTGAAGTAGAGATTGCTGATTTTAATAAATCACAAATTGCGGAATTTGCAGAGAAATGGTTTTTAGCGGTTACGAGAAATTCTCCAGCAGAAGCACAAATATTGGCACATAAGTTTATCCAAAAGCTGGAACTGGTAGAAAATCTGCAAATCTTGGAGTTAGTTACTACACCACTTTTGCTAAATCTCATCTGCTTAGTTTTTAAGTCGATGCAAGATTTCCCAGCTAATCGCTGTGAACTTTATAAACAAGCATTGGATTTGCTGTTAGTGCGTTGGGATGAAACCAGAAGCATCAAACGAGATCGAGTCTATCGTGACTTGTCGTTGCTACATAAAATTAAATTACTCAGTCATATAGCAGCAGTTTCCTTGAACCAAGGAGATTACTTTCTACCTGTAACTAAAATGCGGCAACTGATCGCTGACTATCTACGTTATCTTACCGATGCCGCAACTGATGCAGATGCTTTGGAATTAGAAAGTGTGGCAGTGTTAAAAGCAATTGCCGCACAACATGGATTGCTAATTGAAAGAGCGCGAGGAATTTATTCTTTTTCTCATTTAATTTTTCAAGAGTATTTTGCAGCTAGAGAAATTATTACAAATCCCAATACTCAAAACTTGCAAGAATTTGTGAATCGTCTAGGTAAAAAACATTGGCGTAATGTCTTTTTACTAAGTGTGGAAATGCTAAATCCAGCAGATACTTTATTGCAGCTAATGAAACAAAAAATTGATAATTTAGCAACGAGCAATGCAAAATTGCATGATTTTCTTATCTGGCTAGGACATAAATCTTCCATTGTAGACACATTCTATCATGTAGCTAGCGTGCGTGCTTTTTACTTTACCATTGCCCTTCCCCCAGAACATCCTCTAGCCTGCAACCAAGATTTGGCTATGTCTTTGGATCGCAGACTTGCTCTTAATCTTGCTCTTGATTTGGGATTGGATCTGGCTCTCATTCATGCACTTACTGTAAGTCTGGCAATAACTGCTGATATTTTTTTCCAGCGTTTCTCTGCTCTGAGTTTAGCCCTCGACCTAAGACATCTGCTGACAGATAAACCGTCTTTACAAAAATCACTACAAGAACTGAAAAACCAGCTACCCTTGCCAAGTAAAGGTAGAGAAGCACTAAAAATATGGTGGCAAGCTAATGGCAAAGCTTGGACTGGAGAATTACGGACTCTGATAATCTGTACTCGCCAAATTGGTCATGACTGGGAGTTTAATGAACAAGATTTAGAACAACTCCAATATTACTGGGATGCAAACAAATTAGTATTAGATTGCCTCAATAGTGGTAGCAATGTCACTCCTAATGTGCGGGATTGTATAAAGGAAAATTTATTTTTAATTTATGGTTAGAGATAATTGATAAATAAAAATCGGACTTTAGACTGGCGACAAATATTAAGTTTCAAGTCTAAAGTAAAGGCATTGTGTACAATTTCTACTGCCATGAAAGTCCCTGCGCGGTTCTTGCTGCTATTGCTATTCACTACAACAGCAGCCTGTAACCAGACTCGCGCCTCCTTAGATAGTCCTACATTGCCAGCATCTACATTTTCTGCTCAACTAGCACAGAATAAAACACAGCCGAAAAATGTCATCCCGACCGAAGAACTTTTACCCAAGCCCATCCGCATAAACCTGAAAAATTTACCAGCACCCTTCGCTACGGAAAGTGCCTCGAAGCAACCTGAAGTCACAGCAATTCCACAAAATCCAGTGTTGCGCGTACCACGAGGTTTTACAGTTAACGTCTTTGCTGAAAACTTAGATGCTCCGCGCTGGCTGGCTTTAACTCCTAGTGGTGATGTGCTGGTGACAGAAACTAGGCAAAATCGGATTCGTTTGTTGCGTGACAGCAATGGTGATGGCGTAGCTGATATTCGAGAGATATTTGCTAGTAGGGCAAACGGACTTAATAGACCTTTTGGCATGGCTTTTGCAAGTAATTCTTTCTTCCTGGGTAACACAGATGCTGTATTGCGTTTTCCTTATACCAAAGGTCAAAACAAGATTACAGGTAAGGGAGAAAAAATCGCCGATTTGCCTGCTCAAGGTTATAACAACCATTGGACGCGCAACGTCGTAGTCTCGCCCGATCGCAACAAGTTATATGTCTCAGTTGGTTCGGGAACTAATGCAGATGAAGAACCATTGCCACGGGCTTCGGTACAAGTGATGAATTTGGATGGTTCCCAGCAGCAGACTTTTGCTTACGGCTTGCGTAACCCAGTTGGTCTAGATTTCCATCCTGTTACCAAAGAACTTTACACCACTGTCAACGAGCGGGATGGAATTGGCGATGATTTAGTTCCAGACTACCTCACACGCATCCAGCGAGGTGAATTCTACGGCTGGCCTTATGCTTACCTGACACCAAGCAATCTTGACCCACGTCAAAAGGTGAATGACAAAAGCAAACGTCCGGACTTAGTAGCCCGTACCCGCACCCCGGATGTCTTGTTTCAAGCGCATTCAGCAGCCTTGGGTTTACAGTTTTATGACAGTAGAACGTTTCCAGAAAAATACCGCAATGGTGCTTTTGTAGCTTTTCGTGGCTCTTGGAACCGCGATCGCGGCACTGGTTATAAAATTGTATTTGTCCCCTTCAATGCTCAAGGGCGATCGCTAGGCTACTACGAAGACTTTCTCACTGGATTTTTGCTCAATCCCTCTGTACCAACTACTTGGGGACGGCCAGTTGGTTTACTCGTCCTTCCCGATGGCAGTCTATTATTAACAGAGGAAGCCAATAATCGGATTTATCGGATTCAGTATACAGGTGGTTAGAGATTGGGGACTAGGGACTAGGGAGACAAGGGAGACAAAGAGAATAAAAAATACCCCCAATACCCAGTCACCTAACCAGCACACTGAATGATAGTAATAGTTATCTAATTTAGAGATTTAGTTATGACTCAGAATGAAAATAACGATCGATCCAATAATATAAGTGAAACTTCTTCCCATTCCGGTACACGTTACTGGGGTAACGTGGAAGTGATAGAAGAGGGAGATACTTATAGAATTAGCCGTATTGAAATCAAGCCCAGGCACAGCATAAAACCACAAATCCACTATCACCGCAATGAACACTGGGTTGTAGTTTCTGGTGTTGCAAAAGTGACTTGTGGAGAAGAAGAAATATTAGTGAATCGCAACGAGTCAACTTATGTCCCCGCAGCAACACTGCATAAGGTAGAAAATCCAGGACATATTCCGCTCGTTATTTTGGAAATTCAAAATGGTGAGTATTTAGGCGAGGATGACACTGAGCGCCCTTATGACTTAAATTTGGTCAAGCCTGTACCTGAAAGTAAGTAAGATTCACATTGTATTTAAGAAGAAGACGCGGTGAGGGAAATGTCACCGCTTCCCGGCATTCTCTTTTTTGTGGGATGAGGAAGATGAGAGAGATGAGGAAGAATAATAATTGTTTGCTTACTGTCCCTTACTTCTCATCTAGATTTAAGCTTGTTTAAGCAGTTCATCTAGCAGTTTTCTAGCAGGTTGTGCTTTAGTCAGCGCTGCTTGATGGTCACTATAAGCACGAACAAGACGAGCAAGACTACTTACACCTGTTTTGAGTTGGTCAAGTTCTTCACCAGTAGCTAGTTCGCCATCGAGCATTCGCCCAATCAGAGGTTTGATGTCGCCTACTTCTTGCCGGACTTTTTGGAGTTTTTCTACAGTACTCAGTAATGTTTTGAGTGAGTTCAAGATGTCGTCAATATCCTGGACATTCTCCACTAGTTCAGGCGAATCTTCTGTTTTTAAAGTATTTTCAATCTCTGAAACCGGAGGCAATTCCTGTGCAGTTGTTTCAGTTTTTACCCCATTTGGTCGTGCCATTAATGCTTCCTCAAAAAATTTTCTCCAGTGTATCGCTTATCTGCCAATTGTGGGACTTACCAAAAACAAGCTACTACCAGATACAGTTGTATTCTGAAAGACAAGGGCATAAAGCATAATGACATTTATCAGTCACAATAAATTGTGCCAATTATTTCAGTAGTGCTTGTCATTGACAATTGGCACAAGTGATATCGAGTATTGTCTGCTTTTAACTAAAAATCCCAGCAAAAAAGTCAAGGGTTTCCTTAAGTGCTTTGATGAAAGCATCAATTTCCTCACGGGTGTTGTAGAAAGATAGACTAGCCCGTGCAGTTCCAGGAAGACCTAAGTAGCGGTGTAATGGTTGAGTGCAGTGGTGTCCAGAACGAATAGCAACGCCTTCTTGATCTAATAATGTAGATAAGTCGTTAGGGTGGACTTCTGCGGCTGTGAATGTAGCTAAAGCAGCTCTACCTTCTCCTTGAGTATTGGGTTTAGGCCCATAAATCCGAATTTGGGGAATTTGCTCTAATTGTTGGAACAAGTAAGCTGTTAATTCTGCTTCATAGGCGTGGATTTTATCCATACCTATGCTAGTAAGATAATCTACTGCTGCACCAAGAGCGATCGCTTCTCCAATTGCAGGTGTACCCGCTTCAAATTTATGGGGTAATTCTGCATAAGTAGAATGGTCTAAATACACCTCAGCAATCATCTCACCACCACCGAAAAATGGCGGCATTGATTCTAGCAAATCCAACTTACCATACAAAAATCCTATCCCAGTCGGGGCGCACATTTTATGCCCGGAAGCGACCAACCAATCACAATCTATATGTTGTACATCAACAGGGAAATGGGGAACACTTTGACAAGCATCAACTAAGAATTTCGCACCGTATCTGTGAGCAATACTAGCAATTTCTTGCACTGGGTTAATACAACCTAAGGCATTAGAAATATGCACTACTGATACCAATTTTGTTTTGTCAGAAATCAGTTGTTTAAACTGTTCCAAATCAAAAGTTTCTTCAGGTGTCAGTTCCACAAATTTCAGTACTGCACCCGTTTTTTGGGACACAAACTGCCAGGGCACAATATTACTGTGGTGTTCCATCACCGACAGAATAATTTCATCTCCTGGCTGCAAATTGTTCATTCCCCAGCTATAGGCTACTAGGTTAATTGCCTCACTTGCATTGCGAGTATAAACAATTTCCTGGCGCGATGCAGCATTGATGAATTTGGCAACTTTGTCTCGCGCTGCTTCATAAGCATCGGTAGCTTTAGCACTGAGAGTATGAGCGCCGCGATGGACATTGGAATTATATTGCTCATAATAATCCCGCAAGGTATTTAATACGAACAAAGGTTTTTGCGACGTAGCGGCATTATCGAGATAAACCAAAGTTTTGTCGTTGACTTCCTGACGTAATATCGGGAAGTCAGCGCGAACTTTATCGGCAAGGGTTTTGGTAGTGGTGAAAGTCATTGGTAGTTAGTCAGTTATCAGTAGTAGAGACGCGATTAATCGCGTCTGTACAATGGTCAGTAGTCATTAGTCAGTAGTTGGGGACTTCAGACTAGTGACTGTATTGAACAGATTTTCTTGCAGGGAGGGTACTGGGATTTGGGTGATGATTTCGGCAGCAAAAGCGTTAATTAACAACTTACGAGCATCATTTTCATCAATTCCCCGGCTTTGCAGATAGAATATTTCATCATCTTCTAATTGGCTGACAGTAGCACCGTGGGCGCACTTCACATTATCAGCAGTAATTTCCAATTGGGGTTTAGTGTCAACTCTAGCTTTCGATGATAGCAGCAAATTCCGATTCAACTGCGCTGCATCTGTCAACTGTGCTGGTTTAGGAACGAAAACTTTGCCATTGAATACAGCATGAGCGCGATCGCCTACGATACACTTATGCAATTGCTTACTCGTACCATGAGGATAATTTAACGCCAGGGCACTGTGAGTATCCGCCACCTGCTTACCAGCAATTATCGTCAAACCATTGAGGATAGTTTCTGTTTGTTCGCCAGTTTGCAAAATCTCTAAATTGTGCCGTGACAGCTTCCCACCGAAAGTTATGGCATTACAGGTATATCGACTATCACGAGCTTGAGCGATCGCAGTTTTGCCGATATGAAAAGCCTCTCCACCTTCCCGCTCAACCCTAGTATGACTCACCTGGGCATTCTCACCAACCCAAATTTCCGTAACTGCATTGGTAAGGTAAACCGCCTCTTTCGCTGCACCGTTCGTATACTCTTCAATCAAGCTCACTTGCGAACCACCTTCCGCTACCACCAAACAACGCGGCTGCGAAATTGTTGCTACTTCCCCAACCATCGAAATAAACAGTAGATGAATTGGTGTCTCAACTACAACATTCTTCGCCACCAATACCACTGCTACATCAGTTAACCCAACCGTATTAAGAGCCGTAAATACTTCCTGCGCACCCTCAGCCTGAGCTAAATACTGCCTAACACGTTCCTGTTCACCTACAGACAACTTAGCTAAATTACTTACTACCACCCCAGACGGCAAATCTGCAACGGCTGATAACTCCGGTGCATAAACGCCATTTACAAACACCAAACGGCTATTAACAGCTTCCGGTATCGGCGAAATATCCGCCTGTTTTAACTGCGTCTCCACCTGAAATTGTACCTGCCGCAAAGCTGACAAATCAGTAAATCGCCATTCTTCCTCACGAGTAGTCGGGATAGTTGAGTGACGCACCCAATTAGCAGCACGTTGGCGTAGTTCCTGCAACCAACCCTCTGTTTCAGGCACAGTTAGCTGATTTAACAACTCAGTCAGATAAGCATCTCTATCCAACAAAGCAGATGTCATGACTGTATCCGAGTTAGGAATTGAACTAGGAGAAACTTGAATTGTCATTACACGCCCACCTCAGCAGCTTCCAGCACCCAGTCATAACCGCGAGATTCCAACTCTAGCGCCAGTTCCTTACCACCACTAGTGATAATTCGCCCGTTTGCCATCACATGCACAAAATCGGGCACAATATAGTTGAGTAACCGCTGGTAGTGGGTAATCATAATCGTGGCATTTTCCGGACTTGTCAGTTGATTTACCCCATTTGCCACAATCTTGAGCGCGTCAATATCCAAACCGGAATCTGTTTCATCCAGAATTGCTAACTTCGGTTCCAGCAGCGCCATTTGTAGAATTTCATTCCGCTTTTTCTCGCCACCAGAAAAACCTTCATTCAAACTCCGACTGAGGAAAGCAGGATTCATCTTTACCACTTCCAACTTTTCCTCAATCAAATCGTCAAAATCAAAAGCATCTAATTCTTCTAAACCTTGTGCCTTGCGACGGGAATTGTATGCCACCCGCAAAAAATCTAAATTGCTGACACCGGGAATTTCTAAAGGATACTGAAAAGCCAGAAATATCCCACTTCTTGCCCGTTCTTCCGGATCTAATTCCAGCAGATTTTGCCCTTGGAAAATCACCTCACCACCAGTCACCTCATAAGCTGGATGCCCAGCCAGCACCTTGGAGAAAGTACTTTTCCCGGAACCATTCGGCCCCATAATTGCATGAATTTCACCCAAGCGTACCTCAAGATTTAGACCCTTGAGAATCGGTGTTCCATTAACTGTAGCCGTCAAATCTCTGACTGACAGCACAACTTCACTATTTTCTCTAATCATGTTCTCTCTTCTCTCTTAGTTCGTAGTAGGCGCTAAAGCGCCTTTTGCCCTGACTACAAGCTTTACCCAACACTACCTTCCAACTTCAGACTCAACAGCTTATCAGCTTCCACTGCGAATTCCATGGGCAGCTGGTTGAACACATCCTTGCAGAAGCCGCTAATCATCATCGAGATTGCATCTTCTGCGGAAATTCCGCGTTGAGCGAAATAGAACAGTTGATCTTCCCCAATCTTGGAAGTGGAAGCTTCATGTTCCACCTTGGCAGTATTATTTTGCACCTGGATATAAGGGAAAGTATTGGCATGGGCATTATCCCCAATCAGCATCGAATCACATTGGGAATAGTTTCTTGCCCCTTGAGCTTTCGGGTTGACTTTCACCAAACCCCGGTAACTGTTACTAGAGTTACCAGCAGAGATTCCTTTAGAGATAATTGTGCTGCGAGTGTTCTTACCGACGTGAATCATTTTGGTACCAGTATCGGCTTGCTGCATGTTATTTGTCAGCGCCACCGAGTAGAATTCACCCACAGAGTTATCGCCTACCAACACGCAGCTAGGATACTTCCAAGTGATTGCTGAACCAGTTTCCACTTGAGTCCAAGAAATCTTAGAATTGACACCCTGACACAAACCGCGCTTGGTAACGAAGTTGTAAATACCGCCTTTACCTTTAGCATCCCCGGCGTACCAGTTTTGCACGGTGGAATATTTAATTTCAGCGTTGTCGAGGGCGACAAGTTCCACAACGGCGGCGTGTAGTTGGTTGCTGTCATACATCGGCGCGGTGCAACCTTCGAGGTAGGAAACATAGCTACCTTCTTCAGCAACAATCAAAGTCCGCTCGAATTGTCCTGTATCGCCGGAGTTGATTCGGAAATAGGTAGACAGTTCCATCGGGCATTTCACGCCTTTGGGAATGTAGACGAAAGAACCATCACTAAATACAGCGGAGTTCAGCGCGGCAAAGTAGTTGTCTGCTGTGGGGACGACACTACCAAGATACTTCTGCACTAGTTCTGGGTGTTCCTGTAGTGCCTCGGAAATAGAGCAGAAGATAACGCCATCTTCGGCTAGCTTTTCTTTAAATGTAGTGGCGACGGAAACGCTATCGAAAATCGCATCAACGGCCACGTTCGCCAGTCGCTTCTGTTCAGATAGGGGAATGCCCAACTTCTCGAAAGTTTCTAGAAGGGTGGGATCGACTTCCTCCAGACTGTTGAGTTTTTCTGTCTTGCGTTTCGGAGCGGAGTAATAAATGATATCTTGATAATTTATTGGCGGGTACTTAACATTCGGCCAAGTTGGCTCTGTCATTTTTTGCCACTGGCGATACGCTTTGAGGCGAAACTCCAGCATAAATTCCGGCTCGTTCTTCTTGGTGGAGATTAAGCGGATAACGTCCTCGTCTAGTCCACGCGGAATAGTGTCGGCTTCAATATCGGTGACAAAGCCGTACTTGTAGGGTTGGTTGACTAAGGTTTTGACAGTGGCACTCATCGTTAATAATCTCTCGTGTTCAGTTCAATCTCTATAAAGATGGGAGACGGGCTTGGGTTAGCCGATTCTCATCTGGCGTTACCGAGTAGGTTACACGGCTGTTAAAATAAGGATGGAGAGTAAAACAACATATTTGTTGTTTAATGTATCTTCATTTTAAGCTAGATTAACAACAACATTGTTGTCAAAGTCAATTTTTCTGAGAAATTTTTGGAACGTTCGCGAAGCGTCTCGTAGAGAAGATGGCGACTACCCACCAGTCCTCAACCAAGCAAGATATCCTAGAATATCTGCTGAAACACTCACAAGCAACGGCTTTTGAGCTATCTGAAGTTTTAGATGTTAGCCCCCAAGCGATTCGTCGTCATCTCAAGGATTTGGAGGCGGAGGAGCTAGTTTTGTACTCGCCAATAGTGCAAGGGGGTATGGGCCGTCCGCAGCACGTTTATCAACTGAGTCGTCAAGGACGCGATCGCCTGCAATCGCCAAGTGGCGATCGCTACGGTGAATTCGCCGTTTCCTTGCTGGATACTTTAGCAGAAACTGTAGGGCATGACCAATTCAAATCGATTTTACAAAAACAATGGGAGCGCAAGGCACAAGAATACTGCGATCGCATGGGTAAAGGTTCGCTACGAGAGCGTGTGGAAAATTTAGTGGAACTGAGAAAAGCTGAAGGTTTCATGGCAGAGTACCACGCTGTAGACTTGGATGACTCTTCGGTTGGCGAGAGTCCTGGGGACACACTACGCGATCGCTTTATTTTTATGGAGCATAATTGTGCGATTTCCAACGTTGCTGAGTCTTTTCCTACTATTTGCGGTCATGAATTAGAAATGTTTGCCGCAATACTACCAGATTGTACAGTAGAACGCACCCACTGGATTATCAATGGCGAACATCGTTGCGGCTATTTAGTGCAAGCTCGAAAACAAAAGTCTTATGAGTAAATTTTTGTCCAAATCTAGTTTAAATTGTGAATCATTGCTGAGTAGTAAAGGGCTTTACCAATCAACTATTCCCAATTGTTCATCAGTAATTATTTAACTAAATTTCATATTCAATTTATGGATGTAGCACCACAGCAACCATCAACACAATTTTTAACTTTGGAAGAGTCAGCAAAAGTAGATGCGGCTTTGTTGTCTTCGCCAGAAAAGTTTTTAACAAGATTGACTATTTCATCACTCAAACTCTTGAAATATATTGCCCAAGAGTACAATGTCGCTATAGAAGATTTGACAACCCATCAAGTGATTGCTTGGTTTGAGAAAGATAGTAAGATTAGGCGCGAAGAGGGAATTGAAGCTTCATTTTTGAAGTGGTAAAATTTGGAGCGATCGCAGAAAATAATCAATAGATAAATGATAATGGGTAACTCATAAAAATTACAAGTTACCCATAATTAATTATTGTTTAAGTTGACTTAATTTTAAATTTCTTGACTCTTATCTTTTACAAAAAACTGAGTCAGTACACTCTCTACAAATCCTCTAAAATTGAGGTAAGTATTAGAATTAAGTTGCCAAGGTAAAATACTTAACAGCAAATCTTGTACTGGTTGTAGAGGAACCAGTCGATGGCGGTTTGCCCATTTGTAGCCAATAGAAATAAATTTAGCATCTTTGGCTAAACCCCATTTTTGCTGGAAGTGGCTCAGCGAGGTTTTATTCCAAGCATCACTCCACCGTAACCAAAAATAGGGTATGTCATACCATGCCAATGGTGCTGGAAGTACATAAATAACAGTACTAGCTGGCTCAAAATAAATAGTCCCACCAACTGCACGCACTGATAAGCAAAAATCAGTCTCTTCTCCAAGATTCATTAATTTCTCATCCAAGTAACCTATCTGGTTAAAAACATTAGTACGTACTAAAAAACAATGGAATTCTATCAATTGCGTTTGTTCTCGTAGCAGTTGAGATTTTACTGCGGGTAATAAATTTTTGGCAAAATATCGTTGTTCGCGTAAGTCTAGTTTCCCATCTTCCTGCTGAAATTCACAAAAGCCACCCGCCATATGAATATTTTGGGTTTCTATTCCATGTACTCCATCTAAGTAAAGTGGCCCTACAACCCATGCATCTGTATCATCAGCACACTGCACGAGTTTCTTCAACCAATAAGGCGTAACCTGAACATCATTATCAATGAAAACAACGTATTTAGTATCAACGTAAGGCAATGCTAGGTTACGTGCTTGATTAGCACATAAATAATTTTCTGTACGAATCAAGCGAAACGCTTTTTCGTGTGATTGTTGTTCTAGATACTGCTTAATTGGCTGAGGCGAATTAGCATCTATGTAAATTAATTTAAAGGGAATATCACTATGTGCGTAAATACCTTCTAACGAAAATTTTGTATAACTGAAGCGTTCCCGTGGAACCACAACAATTGTAACTTGAGGTTCTAACATAGAGTTTAAGTATTTTTAGCATGATTCTCTTATGTTTTACGAGTATATGCTTATAGAAAAATAAAAATGTAAAGCTGCTATGTATTTTCCTATAGATTTATTTAAAAATGAAGTGTATTTTCTGAGAAGAAAACTTTAATAAAAATACTTAAATTATGAAGATAAATACTATGAATTAACTGAAAACCTTGAGTTCAGTCAAGGTTACATCCACCAAGCACGATCGCACCCTTACCTCACAGAATGCGATCGCTACCAAAACTTAAATTACGGCTTCGTCACGTTGACAATCAAACACCAGCACGAAGCTAGCATCAGGTATCAGCTGACGTAAACGTTGTAAATGACCGTCTGCATCAGAACGACTGCGAAATCGAGCAATAATCACCCGTTGCATATTAGGAAGTAAACGAGCTATAGCCCAAGAATTAAGACGTTCTTTGTAAGCGATCGCCTGACTCTCTAGCAAAGAATCGTTGTAATTTGTATTTTGTGGCATCATTATGTTGTCCATCAGGAATTTAGTGAAAGGCGTTAGCGAGTCTCTTGCCGGGGATGCACTAACGCCTCTTCAATCATGATTAAAGTGCAAATTATTACTGTTCGTCAATACTTAGCGTTAAGTTTTAACAATATAACAAAAGTAGATAGTAGGTCTAGTCAGCTATGAATTTGAGAGCCTTGAGAGAACGTGCAAGGCTTACAGTCTTAGACGTAGCGAAAGACTTAGACTGCGCGGAATCTTCAATTCGCAATTGGGAAAAGGGGAGAACAACGCCAAAGCTTGAGGTATGGCAAGTTTTCCGCCTGCGGGATTTGTATGAATGTACAGAAGAAGAGTTAGTGCAAGCGGTAAAAGAGTCGATGCAAGCTCAAGAGGCATAGCCTTGATGTCAAAAGTTCGACTTCATTATTGCATTCTATCTATCGTGCGATATTGAATTGCCTCCGCTACATGATTAGCTTTTAGCTCATCATCACCCGCTAAATCTGCAATGGTGCGCGCTACTTTCAGAATGCGATCGCTTGCTCTAGCTGATAAACCTAATTTTCTAATTGCCGCTTCCAACAAATTACGACTAGCATCATCTAACTTGCACCATCTTTGGAGATGACGACTCTGGATTTGGGCATTGCAACGCAGATTTGATTCTCCTTGGAAACGGGTGATGGCGCGATCGCGTGCTTGTTGCACTCGTTCTCTCACTTTCAGAGATGCTTCCCCCATAGGTTGTTGAGTAATTTCCTCTGGTTTCAAACGATTCACCGCCACTTGCAAATCAATCCGATCCATTAACGGCCCGGAAAGTTTAGCCCAATATTGCTCGCGTTGCCTTGGCGAACAAGTACACTGTTGGATGGTATCGCCATAGTAACCGCAAGGACAGGGATTGGTACTCGCTACCAAAGTAAACTGTGCGGGAAACATGACTGATTGTCTAGTACGGGAAATCGTGACATAGCCATCTTCCAAAGGCTGGCGGAGAAATTCTAAAACATCACGTTTAAATTCTGTTAACTCATCCAGAAAAAGTACACCTCGGTGTGCTAAAGAAATTTCTCCAGGACGAGGGAAGCTACCGCCCCCAACAAGAGACGGCCCGGATGCTGAGTGATGGGGACTGCGAAAAGGGCGATCGCGCACCAATGAACCGCGATTTTTCAATAAACCAGCCACTGAGTGAATGCGAGTCACTTCCAAAGACTCAGCAAATTCCAATGGTGGCAAAATACCTGGTAAACGCCGGGCTAGCATCGTTTTGCCACTACCAGGCGGCCCAACAAAGATTAAATTGTGTCCCCCAGCAGCAGCAATTTCTAAAGCACGGCGAGCATGAGCCTGTCCTTTTACGTCATTCAAATCTGCAAAATGTAGAGACATTGTATTTAACGTCTCTACTTTGTCATCTAGCCTCATAGGTTTGTAAAGCTCTGGATGGTTTAAAAAATCAACCACTTCAGAAAGATTTTTACAGCCATAAACAGCCAATCCTTCTACCACTGCTGCTTCTTGGGCATTATCAACAGGCAGAACTAAACCAGCGATTCCCATCTTTTGAGCAGTAGCAGCAATGGGTAGAACACCAGCTACAGGGCGCAAACTGCCATCCAGAGAGACTTCGCCTAAAAAAAGATAATCTCCTAGTAAGTCAGCACTCACTTGTTCCGAAGCTGCCAAAATTCCCACACTAATAGGCAAATCGAAACATGGCCCTTCCTTGCGTAAATCTGCCGGAGTTAAGTTAATCACAATTTTTCGCATAGGAAAGGCAAAATCAGCATTCTTCAATGTAGCTTTCACCCTTTCTTTTGATTCCTGAATTGCTGCATCTGGTAATCCCAAGATCACAATTCCCGGTAATCCCCCTGACACATCGACTTCCACGCCTACTTTGACGGCATCGATGCCCACAATTGATGCACTCCAGACTCTAGCAAGCATTGGTTAAATATTTCTTCTATAGCAGTAAACCTTTAGAATCTCTAGCAGATGAGTAGGTAAATCGGCATGAGTGAAACCACAGAGACGATTTTCAGCAAAATCATTCGTCGAGAAATTCCAGCTAACATAGTCTATGAAGATGATTTAGCTTTAGCATTCAAAGATATCCACCCCCAAGCACCAGTTCACATCCTCGTCATTCCGAAAAAACCCATTGCCAAACTAGATGATGCCGAATCTGAAGATCGAGCTCTTTTGGGGCATCTTTTGTTAACTGCCAAGCGCGTTGCCGAAGAAGCTGGACTAAGCAACGGTTATCGGGTTGTCATAAACACAGATGCTGACGGTGGTCAAACTGTCTATCACTTACATCTACATATTCTGGGAGGACGGCAGATGGACTGGCCACCTGGTTGATAAAACTTTGTGAATCGCGTCTGGTGACGTGATTCATCACAAAAATAAATAGTTGTCATAATAAATACTTAATTAAAATTGCTTTACAAATCTCAATTTTGCTTTTAAGGTAGAGGAGAGGTAAGCAAGTTTACCTACCAATTCATAAAACCAAAGCATTTATAAAACAATGACCACAACCTTACAAAGACGCGAAAGCGCCAACGTATGGGAACGGTTCTGCAACTGGATCACCAGCACCGAAAACCGGATTTATGTCGGTTGGTTCGGCGTATTGATGATTCCAACGTTGCTAGCCGCAA
>NZ_JAVRBR020000064.1:0-25253 GCF_034531165.2 Dendronalium sp. ChiSLP03b
AATAAATTGGGAAATGATGGTCTCCCGACTTGAGCAAACTGGCGTTGTGTTATCGCGTAGCGTAACGCACCAAAACCATAGGATGGTGCCAGAGGCATAACGCACCTACGTGTATTTCAAAAATCAAATATGAGTCCTATAGTTCATCGAGAACTCACTGAAAATAACTTACATATTTTAGTAAAAATGCTTTTAACCTAAGCATTAACTGAGTATTTAGATAGTTTATTTATTCGTGATTTATTGTATTTTTTAAATAATCGTTATCAAAATCAAGTAGAGAGATTTATCTATGTCTACAGTACTTGCTTATCTTAAAGACACCTATAAATTTACTGATAAGGCTCACATTGAGTATGTTGCCAATGATGAGCGAGGTGATTATTGTGTACTTGATAGAACTGTGTTTTATCCGCAGGGTGGTGGTCAGCCTTCAGATATAGGCACTATTGAAGCAAAAGGAGTTCAGCTTCCCATCACTTTCGTAAGCTTTGTAGATGGAGATGTTCGTCATTATGGAGATTTTTCATCTGTATCCTTAGAAAAAGGCGAAGAGGTAACTTTATATGTTGATGAAGCCCGTCGTATTCAAAATGCTAAGGCTCATACAGCTGGACATCTTATGTACACTATAGTCGAATCCCTCGATCAAAATCTAATCGCAGTTAAAGGGTATCATTTTCCGGATGGTTCTTATGTAGAGTTTCAAGGAAGCCCTTCGTTTGAAAATACGGAAACATTTATTGCTGAAGTTAATACAAAAATTATTGAAGCTTTAAATGAAACTAGCAGAGTAGAAGCTTCACTGATTACGCCAGAAGAATTAGCAGTGCGTTGGTCTAACATCCCTAATAATTTACCTCCAGGAAAACCTTTGAGAGTAGTGACAATTGACAATCTTCATCCAACTCCATGTGGGGGGACTCATTTAAAATCACTTAATGAATTAAAAAGTGTAGTAGTTACTAAAGCAAAACGTCAAAAAGGAAATCTTAAAATCAGTTATAAATTTGAATGAGAAGGAGTCAGAAGACAGAATACCCCATGCCTGAAGTCAGGGCGCTCGCCGTCAGAGAATACAAGTAAAGATAAGACAGTTAAAATTTAAATAACAGTAAAAATAATGGAAACCATAGTTAAATAATATGATAATACTGTTGTCTTTAAATAAGAGTATCGCTTATAAAAATAGAAAAATTCTTATTTTTAAAGATTGACTTGACTATGAGATATCAAGTCGTGCGTTTTATATCGGAAACACACCCTATGTGCAGGTACTTCAAAGCCTCGAAGCTCCTAACATCTGAAAACAGAGTTTTATACCACTGACAATATTCGTCCACAAATTTGACTGTTGGTACAGCTCTTCGATGCTCTATTACGATTATCATTATCATGCTACTCTGCAAGTAGGATTTGCTAACAGAAAAAATTATGTGAAACTCAATTAATGCAAGTAATTGAGCGATTCTAAAAAACCGTGAGCAGCAGTCGTCAAACGCTCTCGAGATCATGCTAAAAAGAAGCAACGACCAATGGTAGAAGACGAAGTAATTGCTTTTCAACTAGAGCAGTTACTGACACCGGCCATCACATCACAGGAAAATTACTACCGTCAACTGGGATTAAGAGACAGGATTCTCAACTTACCATTAATGGTGGCAGCAGTGCTAACTCCAGTAGACCGAAAAGTTTGGCGATCGCTGTTTCGTGAATACCTGTTTAGATGGATTTTTGTGTAAAAATCGTAGTTTTAGATACTAGTGTTAAATTGCTTAGCTGACCTAAAACATAAGTAAAGCTAATAAATCAGCCAAGAGTAAGAGCAAATCTGGCACCAGAATATGGTTATTCTGTTATTGTAGAGAATTTTGTCAAAGAGTTGCGTGAAAATTGAGCTAGAGGAATATCTGGTTTGACTATGACCGCAATTACCACTCCAGTTTTAACTGATAATAAAACCTTGAACGAAGTAGTTAACTGTTTAACAGAAAACATTCCAATTATTTATGGACTGGCTCTGTTAATGGTGTTCAATTACAGATTTGGGGAACTTGGTTATTTTATGCTGTGTTAATTGATTTAGGAGATGCTGTCGCCGACGAACTTGCTTTACCTTTTGACTCGATTTCTTTAGAAATGATTTATCGCGGTCTTTACCATTTTTATATTGCTCATCAAAAAGGTCTCGCTTCTAACCCTATCAAATATTTTGCTGCGCCAGAAAATCAAGATTTAGGTATTGTTAAACGACAACGAAAACCCAACGTCAGGTTAATTGTCGCACCCTTAAGAGGAAAGCAACGAGGCACACCTGAATTTTTCTTTCAAGCACCTTCTAAAATCCCCTTGACAACTGGCTTACAACCTTAACTTGTGATCAATGCTTTGTGCTTAGGTTTCACTGGTACTCTCTCTAGTTTTCGTCGAGCTATTGCTGATTTCCAAGATGCGAACAGCGAGCAACTACCCTTTTTTTCTCCAAACTAATCCTGGAAATTTTGGAGCAAAAAATCCCTCCAAGACAGGGCAGAACAAATCCCAGAGTAGTCAAAAAACCTCGTTCTAAGTTTCCATCTAGAAAACCAATCCACAGAGGAGCGGGTACTAAACGTCAACCACTCACTTTTTTTATTCTCAATACTGCTTAATTCTTAACCGAGAAGTATTGGGACATGATATCAATGGGGTTCAAAACATAAAGGGCGCAAGGTTTTGCGCCCCTGATATTTTACCTTTTCTCTACTTAACTTTGAGAGCGCGGGTCATTGAAAGCTTCCCAGGCGGCTTTAGCAGCTTTTTGCAGGCGTATGCTAAATTCTGCCACTTCTTTCATCAACAAATGCCAGTTTTTCTCAGCTTCGTCCTGAAATACTACCCAAGTGTATTCTAAGCGATCGCCTGCAATAAATTTTTCTCCTTCTATAGCTCTTCGCGCTTGACGCACAGCATTTAAATAGGTTTCGCGGGTCAGTGTACCTGCTGAATTTGCCTCAGCTTGTGCCCGTCTTCTTAACGCTTCAATCAGCGCTTTGGTTTCGCGCTTCACTTCATCAGTTTCGCCAGCCATCTCGGCTTCCACAAGTGCGTGAGTTTGAGGACTGATTTCTACAATTACTGTAGATTCGACGGATTCAATTATTGTAGTTTCGCTTGGTTCGATGTTGTTAGCAGTCATAGTTGAAAAATCCTTAATTGCTACCTTCTTATCGAATAAGAACTGCACCCTATAATGATTAGCCATTAATCACTGGTGATTTCACAAAGAAAGGACAAATGATAAATGACTAATAACAAAAACCTAATAAGCTCTAGTCGGCAGTTGTTGCTCTAATTTCAGCAATTGTTCAATTCGCACCTCTGTAGGAGGATGGCTAGAGAACAAGTTACCCAGAAATTGTCCAGAGATGGGATGGATAATTAACAGCGGCTCAAACGCTGGATTAGCATTTAAAGGCATTTGCCGTGCTGTAGCTTCTAACCTTTGCAATGCACGGGCTAAGGCGCGAGGATTACCAGTCAATTTAGCAGAACCAGCATCAGCAGAAAATTCCCGTGTACGCGAGATAGCCAGCTGAATGATTGTGGCAGCTAACGGCGCAAGTAGTACGGTTAACAACACACCTAAAGGATTACTACCTCTGTTGTCATGTCGCGATCCTACACCACCAAACCATAGGCTGTAACTAACCATTTGGGCTAAAAACGAAATCGCACCAGCAACTGTGGCAGCAACTGCTTGGGTTAGGGTATCACGATTAATAATATGGGTCAGCTCGTGAGCAATAACGCCTTCCAATTCGTCTTCTGGCAATATATTCAAAATACCTTCGGTGACAGCAACAGCAGCGTGTTCTGGATCGCGCCCCGTGGCAAAAGCGTTAGCAGTTTGACTAGGAACTATATAAACTCTTGGCATAGGTATATTAGCGCGTTGAGACAATCTCTGCACTATCCTATAAAGTCCCGGCGTTTCCGCCTCACTCACAGGTTGAGCGCGGTACACTGCTAGCGCAATTTTATCTGATTGATACCAAGAAAACAGGTTTGTTAGTGCTGCTAAGCCAATTCCTATAATTAAGCCACTAGTACCGCCAATTACCCAGTAACTAATTGCGATTAGAAGCCCACTCAACGCAGCTAGCAAAGCAGCTGTTTTCAATTGATTTCCCATATTTTCGCTCTCCTGCTAATGCTGTATTAATTTTTGTAAGTTTTTCTAGACAACAGCATCACTTAAGCCGCACTTTGATTTTATCTAGCTAAACTCAGATATATAGTGCAGAAAACCTGTCAGATAAGTACGGTTTTCCTACTTATCTTGTGGTAATATCATCAAATTCAAACAATTAATAATATTTACTATTTTAAATATTAATTAACAATTAAAGCAGGAATCATAAACAAGAAAATTACACATCTATCTTTGGATGTATATTTTTAATTGCTGAGATAGTGCGTAGGCGTAGCCCGTCGTAGACATCGCTTGACTTGTTCCCAGTTAATGGAGTTGAATCATCCAAAGGGGCAACTCGATCAAAAATTGAACATGCTACAACAAGCAGAAATTCGTATTCCGATCGCTATTAGTTTAGGTGCGATTGTAGGTGCTTTAAGTCGTTACTATTTAACATTGTGGTTTGCCCAATACTTCGGCACCAGTTTTCCCTATGGCACTTTTTTCATTAATCTCAGCGGCTGTTTAGCTATGGGATTCTTCGCCACCTTGGCAGTAGAAAAAGTGGCGATTATTTCCCCAGAAATACGATTAATGGTAGCCACAGGATTTTTAGGAGCATACACAACTTTTTCTACCTATGGTTTAGATACCATTGGCTTGTTGCGTAGTGCTACTTGGTTATCTGCAACTACTTATTGGGCTGGTAGTGCCATACTAGGAATCATTTGCGTTCAGCTAGGCATTATTATCGCTAGATTGTGGGAGTAAGCAGAAAAAGGTAAAAGGTTAAAAAGGTTTGTTGACTAATAATTATGAGAATCTGAAAACAATTAACAATCAAAATTGGTGAGTTAAATTATTACACTACTTACGGGCAGTTTGCTCAAGTAAGTAGAACGGCGTAAATATTTGTAGTTGGGATGAGGCAGGAGGCAGGAGGTGAGGCAGCGCGGTCTGGGGAGCCACTGCGTTGGGCGGCTTTGCCGACTTGAAGCAAGTGGCGTGGTTTCCCCCATGAGCGACTGCCGTTAGCGCAGCGTTAGCGACGCAGGAGCGTCACCCGAAGGGCAGAAGGCAGGAGGAAAGAGAGTTTTAGCCTCGTTTATCTTTCTTAATATGGTTGTGTTTTTTCCCACCGACTTACTTAGCTCTATCTAAATTATCTTAGAAATAATCACACTCATTTGGTTAGAGTTAAAAATTCAATAAAAATCTACATCCCGTAGCGATACCAGGGCAAACGCACGTAAAACCTGAAACCCTTGCGGGACAAGGATATTGATGAAAAAAGAGACTCAATTATAAAACGCCCAAACCCTTGCCATTAAAGGATTCTTATACTTTAGATGCGTTTGCCCTGGTAGCGATACCTAGCGTTAATTTTTGACAACTTTTAAAGTTTTGAGGCTAGTATCTGCATAACCACCAATAAATCCACCCATCGCTTGAATTTGTCGCAGATATTCTAAAGCTGCTTTGGTAATTACTTCTCCTGGCATTAAAACAGGAATACCTGGAGGGTAAGGACAGACGATTTCAGCACAGATGCGATCGCTTGTGTATTCTAATGCTAAAGTCTCACTAACAGCAAAAAAAGCTTCACGAGGTGAAAGCCTAGATTCATAATTATTAGCCTGCCAAGATAGGCTAAGTTTGTGTCGCTGCGACTTTAGTTGTAAGACATATTTATTAGCTATTGTGGTGAAACCTTGTACTAATTGCTGAATATCTGCTTGGGTGTTGCCCAAAGTAATAATAAAAGTAAGATTTTGGAGTGACGAAAACTCAGCAATAACACCCATTTCATCTAAAATTTCCTCTACTACAAATCCGGTTAAACCCAAGTCAGACACGTTAACAGTTAGCCTTGTTTTATCTAAAGCCAGAAAGCTAGGTGATAATTCTGCTTTTGCAGGTATCTCTAAAACAGCTAATCCCGGAATTTGGCTGATTTTGGTTCTAGCTTCATCCGCAAGTTGCAAAGTACGAGACATCAAATCTTTTCCATGCACTGCAATTTGCTGACGTGCAGCATCTAGGGAAGCTAAAAGTAAATAACTAGGACTAGTAGACTGCACGAGTTGCAAGGCTTTACTCACTCGGTCAAAATCTATCCTGTTCCCTTGGACGTGCAACATTGATGCCTGTGTCATTGCACCAAGTACCTTGTGAGTAGATTGTACAGTTATATCTGCACCTGCGGCTAAAGCTGGAGTAGGTAATTCAGGATGAAAAGTAAAGTGTGCGCCGTGGGCTTCGTCTACAAGTAAAGGAATATCATATTGATGGGTAATGTGGGCGATCGCTGCGACATCTCCACAAACGCCGTAATATGTTGGGTAAACTGTCAACACTGCTTTAGCATCCGGATGCTGTTGCAGGGCAGATTGTACAGCACTGGGCGTTATACTGTGGGCAATATCTAAAATGGGGTCATATTCAGGATTGATAAAAATTGGTATGGCACCGGAGAGAATTAGACCGGCGATCGCAGAGGAATGCACATTTCGAGGCAGAATAATTTTATCGCCCGTGCCACAGGTAGTGAGAATTGCCGCTTCAATGCCACAAGTAGAACCATTGACAAGAAACCATGTTTGTAAAGCACCAAACGCCTCAGCCGCTAATTCTTGCGCTTCTTGAATAACACTTTGCGGTGCAAAAAGATTATCTAACGCTGCTAATTCCGTTAAATCAGCCAGAAACACAGCTTTGCCTAGTAAATCAGCCAAGGGTTGAGAAATTCCTTTGCCTCGCTTGTGTCCTGGAGTGTAAAAAGGAGCATGGGAACTTGCCGCACAGGCTTTTAAGGCATTTAATAAGGGTGTATGGTTTTGATTGAGCATGAAGAAGAAAATAGAGTTTTGAGAGAGTATTTATCGGAACTTAAACAGTTTTGAGAAAGAAATAAGCCTCAAAGCCATACAGAGTAAGAATGCCACCAAACTTGAGGGTGTTCAACACGTTTGAACAGGAGATGGTGAGTGGATTTCATTTCACCAAATTGTTCTTGAGTACCCATTAGATAGGCTAAAAGGGATGAGTTAATCAATAATCTTTTTTTACAAAAACCTAAAGAAATTTATTATTAAGGTGAAAATAAGAAACAATACTATTCGTGGCTACTGTAACATTAATCGAATTAGAGTCTCTCAAAAAGAGGCACAGAGTTTAGGTACTCATGCTAGTAAAATTTGCCGCCAAAAGGGTTGTTCAATTAGAAAAATTGCAGATCGGAGACCCGGGGAAATTAATTAATACCTATCCTGTTGAAATATTGGACGAGGTTATCGAATTCTATCAAAATAAAAAAATAGAGTAAGTCGATCTAAAATCTTGAAGTAGGGATGGAACACAAAATATCTCATTCCTACTTAAGTTTAATTTTCTTCGATTTCTAACTGATAAATCCTCAAAGAAGGATGCCCTGTCATCAATCGCCAGCAACAATGTTTTGAAGGTGATGATGTCTTGTATTCAACAATCATTGGTCATCTATCAAACTTAACATCATCTTAATCTGCACTTGATTCTGGGATAGTACGTTCCTTTTATTTGGTTGAGCAAACTGGAGAGCAGTTAATCAAGCCACTGAACCTCTGAAAGTTTGCCAACCATATCTACATTTCAGTAGGGGTGATGGAATTTATGGATTGCGACCTGCTATCAAATCGTTGCAGACGACGGAATTTTTTGCTGGGTGCAGGATTCTTTACAGGGTTAGCGGTGGCTAGCCAAGAACTTCCAGCATTGGCGAAACCGAGGTTTTCTGACTATCCATTCAAACTTGGTGTTGCCTCTGGCGATCCGCTGCCCGATGGTGTTGTTTTATGGACGCGGCTAGCTCCCGAACCACTCTATGGTGGTGGAATGCCACTCAGAAATGTTGTGGTGCGGTGGCAAGTTGCACTTGACGAAAACATGAGAAAGGTTGTGCAACGCGGAACAGTACTAGCGACTCCAGCATTAGCACATTCTGTACATGTTGATGTGCGTGGACTAGAACCTGGCCGTTGGTACTGGTATCAATTTCAAGTTGGCAGTGAAGATAGCCCCATTGGGCGGACTCGTACACCTGGGGCTTTTAATAATGCCATTAAGCAACTAAACTTCGCCTTTGTCTCTTGCCAAGACTGGCAAAACGGCTTTTACACAGCTTATCGGCACATAGTTAATGAAGAACTCGACCTTGTTGTGCATCTGGGTGACTACATTTACGAGTACGGCCCGCAATCCGGCGGCCCGCGCCAGCATAATAGTCCAGAAATCGTAACTCTCCAAGACTATCGGAATCGCCACGCCCTTTACAAAACCGATCCAAATTTGCAAGCTGCTCATGCTGCCTTCCCCTGGATAGTCACTTGGGACGATCATGAAGTTGAAAACAACTATGCCAACTTGATACCCGAAGAAAACCAAAGCCAACAAGCATTTGTGACTCGGCGAGCCAATGCTTACCAAGCATACTACGAACATATGCCGCTGCGTCGGTCTTCGCTACCCAACAGAGCAGACATGCAACTGTATCGACGGTTGACTTTCGGTGACTTAGCTGAGTTCCACGTGCTAGACACACGCCAATACCGCACTGACCAACCTTGTAATGACGGACTCAAACCCCGCTGCATCCAAGCCTTGGATGCAAATGCTACTATGACCGGAGCAAAGCAAGAGCAGTGGCTATTTCGGGGGCTAGACAAATCGCGATCGCGCTGGAATGTAATTGCTCAGCAGACCATGTTAGCTGAATACGATTTTGATGGTCGTCCAGAGATTGGAGTATTTAACATGGATCAGTGGGACGGTTATGTAGCTGCACGCGATCGGCTCTTGAGTTTTCTCAATCAGCGCCAACCCTCTAACCCGATTGTGATTACCGGAGATATCCATTCCAGTTGGGTACATGACCTGAAACTTGACTTTAAGAACCCAGCCTCAGCCACAGTCGGTACTGAGTTTGTGGGAACCTCAATTACCTCCGACTTTCCAACATCGTTCATCGCCCCAGTTCAAGCCGCACTCAGCGATAATCCCCACACCAAATTCTTCGATGGTGCTTTCCGGGGCTACGTTCGGTGCAAACTTACTCAAGAACGTTGGCAAAGTGACTACCGCGCTGTATCTAGCATCATTGATCCGAATGCCTCTATCAGTACCCTAGCTTCGTTTGTAGTTCAAAATGGTCAACCAGGCGCACAGCGGATGTGATTAAATCTCAAGAGAAATAAACCGAACCCTCCAGATTCTATTTGGGGGGTTCTTTAAAGTAGACGAGGAGACAAGCGAGTATGGGAGGCAGGGGGAGATAAAATTAATGATTCCTAACTCTCCATCTTAAGAACTGAGTCCCGATGCAGTTGATAGCAATAGCGGTAAATTATTAAGGAAAGTGGGTTAAGTATAGCTATTTAGGGAGATGTCAGCAGTTTTAGTTATCATCTAGCTTGGGAAAGTCGAATAATTTAATCAGGTTTACCATGATTTATCCCACGGCTATTTCCATACCCGAACCACAGATTCCCAATCCTGAACCAAACCCCTTACCTAGTCCCGAACCCATACCCGGGCCAACAATTCCCCAACCAGTTCCAGGGCCTGTACCAGAACCAGTTCCGGGGCCAATTCCCCAGCCGATTCCAGGGCCAATTCCTCAGCCAGTTCCGGGGCCAATTCCCCAGCCGATTCCCGAACCTGTTTAAATTATCTTTGTAGTAGAATCCAAAATCTAAAATCCAAATGCTAAGAGCCGGAATTGTCGGACTTCCCAACGTCGGAAAATCTACTTTATTTAATGCCGTAGTTGCTAATGCCAAAGCAGAAGCGGCTAACTTCCCTTTTTGCACGATTGAACCGAATGTCGGCGTTGTCGCAGTACCGGATGAGCGGTTAAATGTGCTTTCGCAAATTTCCGGTTCGGCACAAATTATCCCAGCACGTGTCGAGTTTGTGGATATCGCCGGTTTGGTTAAAGGTGCAAGTCAGGGTGAGGGATTAGGAAATCAATTTCTATCCCACATCCGGGAAGTTGATGCTATTGTCCATGTAGTGCGTTGTTTTGAGAATGACGATATTATTCACGTTGCTGGTTCTGTCGATCCAGCACGAGACATTGAAATTATTAATTTGGAGCTAGGTTTAGCAGATTTAGCACAAATTGAGCGGCGAGTTGACCGCACTCGCAAACAAGCTCGTACCAGTAAAGACGCACAATTTGAAGTAACAGTACTGGAAAAATTAGCTGCTGCTTTAAATGAAGGTAAATCAGTGCGTCAGGTGAGTTTGACTGAAGAAGAAGCAGAGATTATCAAAGGACTAGGACTACTGACCAATAAACCAATTATCTACGCCGCCAATGTCTCTGAGGATGACTTGGCAACGGGTAATGCATTTGTAGAAAAAGTCCGGCAAATTGCGTCACAAGAAAATGCTCAAGTTGTTATAGTTTCTGCTCAAGTAGAAGCTGAATTAGTAGAATTACCAGAAGAAGATAAAGCTGATTTTTTGGCATCGTTGGGTGTGGAAGAAGGGGGCTTGAAATCTTTGATTCGTGCTACCTACACTCTTTTAGGATTGCGGACATATTTTACCAGTGGTCCCAAAGAAACCCGCGCTTGGACGATTCATGCGGGGATGTCTGCACCTCAAGCAGCAGGTGTAATTCATAGTGACTTTGAACGAGGATTTATTCGCGCTGAAACCGTTGCGTATAAAGATTTAGTCGCCAATGGCTCCCTAAACGCTGCGAAAGAAAAAGGGTTAGTTCGCAGTGAAGGTAAAGAGTATGTTGTACAGGAAGGGGATGTAATGTTATTCCGATTTAACGTGTAGGTTTAGCAATCCCCAGACAGAAACATCTCAATTGGCAAACAAATCATTGACAAGGATCGGGGAGATGAGGAGTACAAGGGAGATAAAGAAAATAATTCCTGCCCTTCGGGTGACGCTCCTGCGTCGCTAACGCTGCGCTAACGTCAGTCGCTCATGGGGGAAACCACGCCACTTGCTTCAAGTCGGCAAAGCCGCCCAACGCAGTGGCTCCCCAAGACGGCGCTGACTCACCTCCTGCTTCACCTTCTGCCCAATCTAAAATCACGCCACTTGCTACCCTGCGGGAACGCGCTTGAGCGAACAAGTCGGCAAAGCCGACGACAGTCGCCTAAAGGCGGGAAATCCTTTCGGCAGTTCCTCATGGGGGTTTCCCCCATGAGGAACTGCCTCACCACGGCGCTGTCTCCCCAACGCAGTGGCTCCAAAATCTCAAATTGGTATAAGCAATGCCCTATGACCGTAAATAACTGGCTCCATTCACATCGACAATCGCGCCTGTGAGAAACTCAGCACTCTCACAAGCAAGGAAGAGGACTGTATGCGCCACTTCCTCTGGGCTGGCTACACGATTTAAGGGACTTTGCTGGTGAATTGCCTTACCCCTAGGACTTTCTAAAACTGCACGTGTCATATCGGTTTCTACCCAACCAGGAGCCACAGCAGTTACAAAAATGTTATGGGGAGCCAAATGTAGTGCTAGAGACTGGCTAAAGGCATTAAGGCCCGCTTTACTAGCTCCATAAGCTGTGGCTGTAGGCTCCCCCCGAAATGCACCACGCGAAGTTACATTAATAATTCGTCCGCTATGGCGTTCTATCATGTGTCGAGCAACACAGTAGGAAACATTGACCGCACCCAGCAAATTAACACCAATTGTCTGTTGCCAAGCAGCTTGCCAGTCCTGATAATTGGTTTGGTTTAGGGGATGTTCCTGATAGATGCCAGCGTTATTAACTAAGATATCAATGTGTCCTAACTGTGCGATCGCTTGGTGTACCATTTGCTCTATGGCAATGGGATTAGCCAGATCGGCCTGCACCAAAATGTGACCCGTGCCTGCCAAAGATTCCCGAACTTGCTCAGCTGCTTGTTTGTGCTGATGGTAATGAACTGCCACACGCGCGCTGGCTTGGGCAAAAGCAGTTGCCACCGCCTGTCCTATCCCCCGCGAAGCACCAGTAATTAGTACAGTTTTTTCAGTAAAATTGAAGTTGAGCATAAATATTAAATTTATATACCCCCCGAGGATTTACAGCCAAGGGGGGCGATCGCCAAGATGAAATATATAGGCAAATTCTGACTCAGCTTTGCTCCACGACTGTCGAATTGCCTGTGAGAAATTTGTGATTCTTTTCAATTGCCGATTAAAATCGCAAACCGACACCACCTTGCACAGAGACAGCCGTACCACCGCTATTGCGGTAGGCATCGAAAGCAATAATAGCATTACCAAAAAGGACAGTATTACTATTGGGGACAACGTAATCAATTCCTGGCTGTAAGGCAAAACTAATTTTGTCGCCTACAGGAGAAGAACCACCACCACCAGCCAACACCAATCCCGCTCCCAAGTAGGCATCAGTTTGCCAGTTCAAAGGAAAGTCGTAAGAAACTGTTGGTACAACTGCTGTATTATTACCTATTAACGCTTGGGCACGAAAAGAAATTGGTGATTCTAGAAGCTTGTAGCGGAAAGCTAAAACTCCGCCGATTCGAATACCATCAGTAAAGCCGACAGTCGGCCCTATACCAACATAGCTACCATATGCTACTTGAGCTTGGGCTGTTTGAGTGCCCACAGCCAAACTCAAGACTGAGCCAATCCCCAGCACTGAAACCAAATATGGAATGTACTTCATTACCCGATTCCTCACACCATTATGGGTTTTAAAGGTTCTTTTGAATACCTATGTTATCGCTGTTACTGGTCATCGGTAACGGGTAATAGCAAAATAAATTAGAGTATTGGGGATTGGGGATTGAGGTATTAGTTCTTTCTCCCTCATCTTCCCCTGCCTCCCCTGCTCCCCCTGCTCTCTTCCCTCTACGGGCAACGAGGATGAATGCCTCCTTTGGTACAAATGTAAGCTAGTTGCTTAGCATCTAAATTTTTGGCTTGGGAAAAATCAACTCCTTGTACTACAGCAGATACTGAACCTAGGTCTGGTGTTTGCACAAATTGATCTGCGGGATCTTGTTTGGCAGGAGCGAGAATTGCCCCTTGGAAATCAGCGCCTGCGACATTCGCCCCTCGTAAATCTACAAGACTTAGGTCAGCATTTCGCAAGTTGGCGTTTTGCATCTGGGCAGAACGCAAAGTAGCACCAGTTAGACGAGTAGCACTGAGGTTAGCATTGCTGAGATTGGCACGTTCCAAATCGGCTCCGGATAAGTCCGATGCTTGCCAATCAGTTTTAGCTAAGTTAGCCAATGACAATTGGGTGCCGATCGCAATGACGCGACCTAAACGAGCAGCGTACAAATTGGCTTCGTTTAATTTTGCGTCACCTAAATCTGCACCAGTCAGGCTGGCATTTTCCAAAACTGCGCTTCGCAAATCTGCTCCCACTAGTTGGGTACTGCTGAGGTTAGCACCAACTAAACGCGCATTAGATAAATTGGCTCTGTTGAGGGTGGCGCGGCTTAAATCGCTACCAGTCATTATGACGCGACTCAGGTTAGCATCACTGAAATTAACTTGTTTCATTTGAGCTTGGCTCAAATCAGCGATGGCATCGTCGTAGGTATCGAAGCGTCCATCGTCACCAGTTGCCCGGAAACGACTACCTTTAAAACTAGCTTGGTTAAGATTTGCAGATTTGAACTTAATTCCAGATAAATCAACGTTCTCTAACACCAAGTTGAAAAAGGAGCTTCCCGCAGTGCCGCTTTGACCTAATTGGGTACGACTGAGGTCGATACCCTCGGACTTACCACTGTAAACAGTAAGAATCTTATTAATTGTCTGCTGGTTTAGTTGTAACCGCTTTTGTCGCAATTCTCGCTCTTGAGGTACACTGCTGCTCGCATCCAACTCGCCAGCCAGGAACTGATTTTTGTTTTTCAATTCGGGAATGGCTTTAAGACCGATACTTGCCAAAGCTTGTTGAATCGTATCCAAGAGAATGGGGTTAGTTTCGCTAACCAGGAGATCCGCAAGGTATTGGATGGACTGCTGGTCATTTAGACCACCCATCGCTAATATTAGACTCTGACGCTCCTCAGTAGTAGCGCCAGAGTTGGGACTTAATTGTTTTACGAGTGCGAGAAACTTTTGGCTATTGATTTGGTTGGTTTCACGCTGGGTTTGCTGAGTTTGGACATAGATTTGAGTGGCTATCAAAGTTGCTAGCACCGCCGTCATGCTTGTCAGCGCTACCCCAAACAGTGTCAGACTAGGATTTTGCCGCATCCGTCGCCACAACGCGGTCAGACTTGTATTTTCCTCCCCAGCGATGGCCAGTACTGGGGTGGCTACTTCTTCTTGTGCCCGATCGGGTTCATTACTCTTCGATGAGGAATGCCCTTTGTTAGCTACCAGGGAGGATGGCATGGGGTGAGTGGTATCGATTGTGTAAGTACCAGCTAGCCAATCGTGCAGTGCGCGACGACCTTGGCGCGCAGGCAAAGCCAACCCTTCTCCTAATACCATCAACACAGCTAAAAACGTGAATAATCCTAAATTCGGAAAGGCAAAGCTGTAACGCCAGAGAATATAGGCGATGGATAGGGGTACAGTCGTTCTACCAAGTCCTTCGCGCACCACAGCTGCCGCTAAACCTGGTGGTGTGCCTTGCTCGTTAACTACCCGTATACCCAACCAACGTTTGGGGATAGTACTACCTGTTTTACCTAGTAAATACAGTTGCCACCACGAGAGCGTTAGAGGTGCTAACAGAGCTACTGTCCACAAGAAATTAGTTGGCCATGCGACGTTACGGATACCATAGCTAGCAGGCAAAGCTAAAGGTCGAGCGATCGCTCTTTCCGTTACTACCAGCACGGGATTGAGTGGCACTCGATCTAACTCACTTCTAGAATTAGCAAACGTACCAAGACCGAAGGGAACCAAGCCACTGGCAACCACCAGTGTAATTTCAGCCGTCCAAGCAGCAAAGCGCCTGGTTACAAACGGCAGCGAATTGGCTCTTTCCGATTCTTGCGTTCGTCTAGATTTATTACTTCTCCTCACAATTGGGGTCGCCATTACATAATTCCCTTTAACTTTATATTTACGCCGCTTTCGGCGCAGTTAACATAGTCTATTGCTTATTCTGAAAGCTACCAGACACAAAAAATTTGTATCCAACATACACTAACAACGCCAATACTGCCAGACTAATTGCCGATGCAACAAGTTTCAGCACTGCTTGCACCATTGCAAAGCCTAAAAGCACCGCCACACCCACAAATACGACCTTGCTCATTCCAGACAAGTTGTCGAACCACAGTTGCGATCGCGTGAAGTGCGATTTTAAGTTGCTAAAACTAGACTGAGATGTCTTGTTTGGTGCTTGTGGTTGTCCAACCTCCTTAGACGAGGAGTTGATTTCTGCCTCTAGCTTTTGGAGGCGACGTTGTAAGTCTTCTTCTGGTTGATAATTCATCAATCTTTTTTAGCTCAGCTAGGATACTGTTCAATAACAGACTAACCAAATTCGATTTTTGGCGGTTGTCTAGTGATTTTAGCTAATGTCTGTGCGAGAAAGACCTCTCTTTGGACTGGGTACTGGGGACTGGGACAAGGGAAAGGGCAACGTCAGGGGCAAGGGGGAAAGGAATTAAACAAAGTTCTCCCCCTTTCCCCTTTACCCGAATGGCACGCTCGATAAACGCAAACCCTGAATGTGACTAGATGAGCGGGTGTAAGGGGGTAGGGATATAAGGCAAAGAACGCTTGTTTGAAATCAAGATACAAGTGAGTTAGTAGGCGGCAAGCTTCTGCTCTACACCCTTTCATAGCAATGGTTTCACCTTTACCCCTCTTGCCTAGTACCCTAGTACAGAGTCACTAATCCCTAATCCCTGATTCCTAGTCTTCTGAAACCAGTCACTTCATACCATTTTCATATTTAGCCATATAGTGATTAATTTACTAGAGAAAAATTTATACACCGCACTAAGGAACCTAGACGGATTGCCCTCGTCTATTAACTCAGCCTATTTATATCAATATCGCTCTAGAAATAGTCGGGAGCATCAATTAACATGAAGACGCGTAGACTATTGACATTTGTTCCCGCAGCTTTGGCGATGAGTTTAGCGCTGACCGAGCCTATTTTGGCTGAGATACCATCGATCCAAATTACTCCCAAGTTACAATCAGATCCGCTGGTTTTGAATGGTAAATCCGGAGGATCGGTTCAAAGCGATTGCGGCAACATTCCCAATGCACCCAGTCAAATTATCCAGGTTAGTGACTCACTGCCTTACTTACGATTAACAGTAGATAGTCCTGGACAACCAACTTTACTAATTGATGGGCCTGGAGGACGCTTCTGTGTTTTAGCAGATCGTTACTCCGAAACTAAGCCAGAAATGTCTGGTTACTGGCAAGCTGGAAAATACTTGCTGTATATCGGCGAATTATCTCAAAGTCAGTATAACTATACCCTCTCGATTTCGCAACAACAGAAACTGAAGAAGGGGAATTAGGGACTAGGGACTGGGGATTGAGGACTGAGATATTAATTCTTTCTCCCTCATCTCCCCCTGCTTCCCCAGCCTCCCCTGCTCTTTCTATCCAGTCCCCAGCACTAAATATAGTACATAAGCTCTTTGTGACGATGGATGTCTCGTCGCTCACAAAGGTCTTGGAGTGTATATTTTTGCAGAACAGCATTAGCTGCCTGACGAGCCTCATGCCAAATTTCTTGGATTACCTGAGTTTCTACGGTTGTAGTATCGCTATCCAAAGCAGGCGCAGTATCTACGCCTTCCATGCAGGTAAAAGCCTCTAGCAGTGTAATACTCCGGGGATCTCGTGCCAAAACATAGCCACCTTTGGCACCACGTATGCTCTTAATCAGACCCCTACGCCTTAATGTCGCGAGTAATTGTTCTAGATAGCGGTTTGGTATATGTTGTAGCACTGCTATCTGCCGGATTTGCAGAGATTCGCCACTAGAATAACGAGTTGCTAATTCTAATAGCGCTAGAAGTGCATATTCAGATTTGTTAGAGATTTCCACAGGCGTAATTCACACCTAAAACTTTCAAGTTGCTGATAAAATTCAACTTAGCTAATGCTAAATGAAACTTAACACTCAACTTTTAATTAATGGGTCAATTATATATTAAAGACTCTAAATTGATAGAAGCAAATATTTTTACTTTTTAATTTCATAAATAAAAGTAATGCTAGTTTAGGGTTAAAATACAGAAGAGCTACTGTGTTACTTTAACACCCGAGGCATTAGCATCCATTGGAATGCAACAAAATTCAATAGCAAACCAATCAGAAACAAAAGCACCACTAAGACGATTTGATACCAGATGACTTGGGGCAGAAGTAAATCCGCAACCAGATGAATTAAATTCATAACGCTGTAAAACACAGTTAAGCCAAAATGAATTACTCTATAGCGTCTGGAATCGGTGAAGGTGGTAGCAATAATTGCCAGCATTGGTAGCACAAAAAAGCCTAACATCAACCACATAATTCCAGAAATATCACCAATTGATGTAGCTGTTTGCGATTCAATAACGCTTAAACCGTGGAAAATCGGCATTAAACCCAGTTGGGTATGAAATAGCAATCCAAGTAGAAATACTACCCAGAGAGTAATAATTTTTTCTCGATAATTGACTGTCATATTCTCCGGCTAGCTCCATTTGCCATCGAATGATTGTGATGAAAGTTAACCGCTATAGCTTATAACCAATTTGGCGGAGAAACTGTTGACGCGCCTGCACGTCCTCTGTTGCTTCTACTCCCTTGGGTGAAAATCCATCGATAAGACCGAGAATTCCTCGCCCTTGATCTGTTTCCGCCACAATTACTTGTACTGGATTGGCTGTAGCACAATAAATCGTGCAGACTTCTGGACACTGCTTAATAGCATTGAGGAAGTTGATGGGATACGCCTCTTTCAGTAAGATAATGAAACTGTGACCTGCGGCAACAGCTTGAGCATTTTTAGTTGCCACGTCTTGCAAAAAGCGATCGTTTCCGACAATTCTAATTAAGCAGGGGCCTGATGCTTCACAGAAAGCGATACCAAATTTTACTTGTGAGGATGTCCCCACCATAATTTCATATAGGTCTTCCACAGTTTTGATAAAGTGGGTTTGCCCTAAAATGAGGTTACAACCTTCAGGAATTTCGATGGTAACTGATTTGAGTTCCATGTTTCTTTTGACCTCGTAGCGATATGGCGGTTCTTGGTTGTGTGCAATATGCTCTTGGTTATGTATTCAGGAGCATTATTCTGGCTCCTGGTTTTTTTTGAGTTGCTTTACTTCATTCATTTGAGATCGCTATGATGTGATGTCTACAAATATTAACTTCGTTTTGTTACTACAGGTTCTCCACCTAAGATTTGCGAATCTAAGTAATTGTTTTCACAATAAAAAAAGAAGTTGAAGATTTTGTGAGGAAACAAGGGGAGTAGGGCGTTGGGAGTGGAAACGAGTACTACAATATGCCAGTGGTTGAAGTGCGATCGCTATTCATTCCACTTTATCAGCACTCCATCTACTGCCACAAAACCCCACTACGGAAACCTCACCACTAATTTCTTGATTAAAATCCGCAATGCTGGATCATCGTCCCAGGGACTTCCAAATAAAAAAATAATCAATCGCTTGGGGGAGCAGGGGGAGCAGGGGAGGCAGGGGGAGAAGAAATTGGATACTGGTATTGGATGCAGGAATTGAGTAATTTAATTATTGGATGTCCCCCAGCACGAGAGCAAAAACTCAAACCCTGGATTCTCCTTCAATACCTCCGCCATCTTCAGCCGTTCCATCCGCCAGGGTCTAGCCTTCGACCTTGCTGCGATGCCTCACTTGACCACTTGTCAGAATTTGGCGCAGGCGCGGCGGAAACGGATAGTGCTGGCAATGTCAGGAGGGGTCGTTTATACACCCGATGGGGAGGCTGTGGAGTTGCAGGAGATGATGCGGCGGTTTCCGGTGGGAGAGTAAAAGCGTTTTGCGATAAGTATTTTCATTGTTTACGTTTAATGTGAATTAAAGCAGTTCATAGTGCAGAAGCGGTAGACTCCAGCAAAGCACAAAGCAAGTGCCTCTCACTATCTGCATGATTTTTTAGTTAGTTACACATTAAGTTACAACTAGTAATTATTATTTATTAATTGTTTCAAATATTTTAATTATCTGCTTAACTGTCTTAAATGTCTTAACTGTCCACATCAAATGTCCACTTAACAATCTTAACTGTCTTAAATGTCTTAACTGTCTACTTAACTGCTATTACATTTTATTGATAAGACTAATTAACTGTCTTTAACTCCTATTGCATTTTGTAGCTCAAGCTGAGAGTATTCTGTAGTCCTATAAAAATGAATAAACACGTAAAAATTGTACTTTTTGAATATGAAACATATACTTTACTCGTATTAATAATGTTTGACTAACAATATAAAGATGTGAGGTTAATTAAAGGTAAAATCGTTAAAAAAACTTACTATTCTAGGTCTTCTAGGTGTAATTTTTGTAATTCTAACGGTTACATGAAATAGTAACACCTTAAAAAAATGGATTAGCCTCAAACATTTGGAGTATGAGTTAGAGCTTACCTATGCTGTGATTAATAGAATTTTAACGAAAGTCAAAAGGGAAACTACAGTATGCAAAGTGTAAAATTTAATCTTCATTATTCTGCTTAATTATTTGTTACTTACTTATAAATTGGCTCTACAACTTACTTTTCAATATTTAAAGGTATTCTAATGAACACAGTTAATAAAACAAGTTTTTCGCTTTCATATGGACAAGAAGCAATGTGGTTCATTTACCAAATTGCTCCAGAGAGCGTTGCTTATAATATATTTATTACAACAAAAATTAATTCTTATTTAAATTTTGCTACTGTCGATTGCGTTTGGAAAAAAATTATTGAAAAGCATCCTATCCTCAGAACAACATATACTAATTGTAAAGAAAATCCCGTTCAGCAAGTTAATCAAAACCATAATTTTAGTATTGAAGTAATAGATGCCAGCAGTTGGAGTGAAGACCAATTAAAAGAGAATATATTTGCTATAGCTGACCGCCCTTTTAACTTAGAAAAAGATGCAGTTTTAAGGGTGAATTTATTTACTCTTTCAGAAAAAGAACACATTCTCTTGCTCACAATGCACCATATTGCCGGGGATATGTGGTCTTTTGACTTACTGCTGAGTGAATTTCAAGCTTTATATACCAAAGAAATTGAGCAAGCTAATCAAGAGCAGACAGAGGTAGCAGATTCTTTCAGCAGTAATAAATCTTATGCCGATTTTGTCCACTGGCAAGCGGAAATGTTATCCAGTTCTAAGGGAGCAAAACTGTGGCAATATTGGCAAAAAAAATTAGCTGGTGAATTGCCTATACTGAATTTGCTTGCAGATAAACCCCGCCCCCCAGTACAGACTTATCGAGGGGCATCACATATTATCAAGCTGGATGAACAGTTAACTCAAAAACTCAAGCATCTAGCTCTCGCTTTTAGAACAAGCCTTTATCAGATTCTACTAGCAGCATTTTACGTCCAACTTTACCGCTATACCAATCAAACAGACATCCTCATAAGTAGCCCAATGAGAGGTCGGTCGGGTAAAGAGTTTAAAGAGATGGTCGGCTACTTTGTCAACCTGACCGTTTTACGCACTTCCATACAGGAAAACGCTACATTCACAGAATTTCTCGCTCAAGTCAGCAAGACGGTCAGAGAAGCCCAAAAGCATCAAGATTATCCCTTCTCTTTATTAGCAGAACAACTCCAGCCACAACGGGATCTTAGTCGTTCTCCTTTATGTCAAGTGAGTTTCACTTGGCAACGACATACTTGGTACGAACTAAAAGAGAACTTACTGCACAGTCAAGCACAAGTGCTGGAGATAGAGCCATACTTGCTCGGACATCAACGGGGTGCAGATTTGGATCTGAACTTAATGGTGATGGAAGCTCAGGAAGTGTTGCAAATTTGTTGGCAATACAATACTGACTTGTTTGAGGCGACTACAATTGAGCGGATGGCAGGGCATTTTGTAACACTGCTGGAAGCTATTGTAAACAATCCTCAAAAACAGATTTGGCAATTACCTCTGCTGACACAAGTTGAGCAACAGCAGTTATTAGTTGAGTGGAACAACAATCAAGCTAATTACCCAAGGGATAAGTGTATCCATCAGTTGTTTGAGGAGCAAGTTCAGAGAACACCCCATGCAGTGGCGGTGGTGTATGAAGATGAACAACTCACCTATGATGAATTGAACTGTCGCGCTAACCAACTGGCAAACTATCTACAAACATTGGGAGTAAAACCAGATACTTTAGTGGGTATTTGTGTAGAACGCTCCTTAGAAATGGTGGTGGTGCTATTGGGGATTCTCAAAGCGGGTGGGGCTTACGTACCGCTTGACCCTGAGTATCCGAGCGAACGCTTGAGTTTTATGTTAGAAGATGCTCAAGTTGCGGTACTGCTGACACAACAAAGATTATTGGAAAAATTACCGCAGCACCAAGCGCAGGTTGTCTGCTTAGATACTGACTGGCAATCTATTTCTGCGTTAAGCCAAGACAATGCCACTACCTCTGTGCAAGCAGATAACTTGGCTTATGTAATTTATACCTCTGGTTCAACTGGTCAGCCCAAGGGAGTGATGTTGACTCACCGCAACCTTTGCAACCATATGTCCTGGATGCAAAGAACATTCCCTCTTACTGAACAAGACAAAGTGCTGCAAAAAACTTCCTTTAGCTTTGATGCTTCAGTTTGGGAATTTTACGCGCCTTTGTTAGTAGGCGGACAGTTGCTATTAGCTAAACCAGGAGGTCATGCTGACCCTGTTTACTTATTAAACTTAATTGCTCAACAACAGGTTACTACTGTTCAGTTTGTACCATCCTTGTTACAAATACTCGTAGAACAAGGAGGACTGGAAAATTGTCACTCCCTCAAACATATTTTCTGTGGCGGTGAAGCCTTAGCTGTGGCTTTGCAAGAGAAAGTGTTAAGTAGTCTCAACGTCAACTTGCATAATCTCTATGGGCCGACAGAAGCTTGTATTGATACAATCTTCTGGACTTGCCAGCTAGGAATTGAGCAACAATCTGTCCCCATTGGTCGCCCCATAGCCAACACCCAAGTCTACATTTTAGACGAGTATTTGCAACCAGTACCCATAGGTGTACCGGGAGAACTACACATTGGCGGTGCAGGGTTAGCAAGAGGCTACCTCAACCGCACAGAGTTAACACAACAGAAATTTATCCCCAACCCATTTGGTGGAAGCAGGGGGGAAGAACGCCTGTATAAAACTGGGGATTTAGTACGTTATTTAGCTGATGGTACAATCGAATACCTGGGACGTATCGATAATCAAGTAAAAATACGCGGCTTCCGCATTGAGTTGGGCGAAATCGAAACAGCCCTGAGCCAATATCCCCACGTACAAGCCAATTGTGTCATCGCCCGTGAAGACGTTCCAGGGAACAAAACCCTAGTCGCCTACATTGTGGCTCAAAAAGAGCAGACACCCAAAGTTAACGAACTGCGTAGCTTCCTTAAGGAAAAGTTACCAGAATACATGGTGCCAAATGCCATAGTTTTCCTAGAAGCTCTACCCTTGACACCCAATGGCAAAATAGACCGCCGCGCCCTACCAAAACCAGAGTTAGACGGCACACTGTTAGAAAAATATGTCGCCCCACGCACACCAACAGAAGAACTACTAGCCCAAATTTGGGCGCAAGTGCTGAAAGTAGAGCAAGTTGGCATTCATGATAACTTCTTTGAACTAGGCGGACACTCGCTACTAGCAACGCAACTCGCTTCACGCATTCGCAACATCTTCAAAGTGGAACTACCACTGCGTAAGTTATTTGCTGCTGCAACAGTAGCCGAATTAGCCCAATTGATAGGGCAGTTACAACAACAAACAAGAGAACTATCTGCACCACCCATTTTAACTAGAGCAGAAAACGCAGAACTTGTACTATCTTATGCCCAACAGCGTTTGTGGTTCTTAGACCAATTCGAGCCGGATAGTCCCTTCTACAATATGCCTGAAGCATTACGTTTAGAAGGAACTTTGCAAGTTGCTGCCTTAGAGCAAAGCTTACAAGAAATAATTGCGCGTCACGAAGCGTTACGCACCAACTTCATTACAATTGATGGAACACCAACTCAAGTTATTAGGGAACAGGGGATAGGTGAGACCACTTGCCGTCTTGGCGGCTTCCGTCACGTAGACGCGAAGCGGCTTCCCGTGAGGGTAGGCAAAGTGGCGAACCTGAAGGGGGACAGGGAACAGGGAATAGTCTCAGTTGTTGACTTTAAGCATTTATCTACCAGCGAAAGGGAAATTGCTGCACAGCAATTATTACAACAACAAGCAACTCAGCCTTTTAACCTGGCAACAGAATCATTAATCAGAGCCACATTAATAGTATTGTCCGAGACGGAACACATTTTATTACTGTGTATGCACCACATTGTCTCTGATGGTTGGTCAATGGGTGTGTTTATCTCTGAACTAGCAGCATTGTATAATGCTTATGCTCAAGGTCAAGAGTCACCTTTAGCACCACTGCCAATACAGTACGCAGATTTCGCGCTGTGGCAAAGAGAGTGGTTGCAAGGAGATGTATTACAAACTCAATTGAATTATTGGCAGCAAAAACTTACCGATGCACCAGCCTTATTATCGCTACCTATAGACAGACCCAGACCTGCTGTGCAGACTTACAACGGGACACATCAGGAGTTTGCACTGTCTGCTGAACTAACTAATAAGTTGACAAAACTGGGCCAAGAACAAGGGGTAACTTTGTTCATGATGCTGTTAGCAGCATTTGATACCCTGCTTTATCGCTATACAGGACAAGAAGATATATTAGTGGGTTCTCCAATTGCTAACCGCGATCGCCAAGAGATAGAAGGGTTAATTGGCTTTTTTGTCAATACCCTAGTCATGCGTAGCGACTTGGCAAGCAACCCCAGCTTCAGCGAATTGCTGACTCGCGTCCGGGAAATGGCAATGGAGGCATACTCTCATCAAAACTTGCCCTTTGAAATGCTGGTAGAAGCATTACAACCAGAACGGGATCTCAGCTATACCCCACTGTTCCAAGTAATGTTTGTCCTCCAGAATGCGCCCACATCTGGATTAGACCTAACTGGGTTAAATGTCAGTTCATTCCTCATCAAAGGTAAAACTTCCAGGTTTGATTTAACCTTAATGATGCAGAACACCCCCACAGGATTAAGGGGACTGTGGGAGTACAACACAGACTTGTTTGATGCTAGTACCATTGAGCGAATGACAAGTCATTTCGTCAACTTGCTCGAAGGTGTGACGGCTAACCCACAACAGCGCATTTCTCAATTGCCCTTGCTGAGTGAAACTGAGCAACAACAATTATTAGTTGAGTGGAACGATACAAGAGTTGATTATCCTCTGCATAAGAGCATTCATCAGTTATTTGAGGAGCAGGTAGAACTGACACCAGATGCAGTGGCGGTAGTATTTGGTAATCAACAACTAACTTACTCCCAATTAAACTGCCGTGCCAACCAACTAGCCCATCACTTGCGCTCCTTGGGTGTAGGTGCAGATGTCCTAGTTGGGCTGTGTGTAGAACGCTCAATAGAAATGGTCATCGGACTGTTGGGCATACTCAAAGCGGGGGGGGCTTATGTTCCACTTGACCCCAACTATCCCCAAGAACGGTTGCGGTTTATTGTAGAAGATACTCAAGTTTCCTTATTAGTCACACAGCAGTCACTAGTTGACAACCTACCCCAGCATCAAGCAAGAGTTATCTGTTTGGATACAGAAGCAGCAGTAATTTCTCAGTGCAGCCAAGACAATCTCATTTCTGGCGTACAATCCCATCACTTAACTTACATCATTTATACTTCCGGCTCCACAGGACAACCCAAGGGTATAGCCATGAGTCAGCTTGCCCTTTGCAATCATATCTTGTGGCATCGGGACAACCTCAAAATTACTCGTGGCGCAAAAACCCTGCAATTTGCTTCGGTTAGCTTTGATGTCTCCTTCCAAGAAATCTT